>CAMWIS010000018.1 GCA_947174375.1 uncultured Bacteroidales bacterium | reverse complement strand
ATTTGGCACCGGGCGCCTACCTGTTGCGCGTCACACCGTCGGAAGCCCCGGCGGACGGCGCCTGGCAAGCCACGGTGCGGCTGATGGTGAGGTAGGCTATCTTTACGCTCGGCTGTCGCCGTGCGTGAAGAGGGCTGGCACCTCGACAAAAGCAAGGGCTGACGCCCTTATCATACCAGTGTTTGGCACCTTACGAAAACAAGTTTTCTTCGGTGCCAGCCACTGGCACGATAAGTCCGGCAGAGCCGGACTTGCTTTTGTCATCGGTTTGTGTTATCTTTGCACCCCTTAAAAATAAACCAAAAATTATACAAAAATGCCTGTAAGAATCAGATTACAAAGACATGGTAAGAAGGGCGCGCCCTTCTATCACATTGTCGTGGCGGATGGTCGTGCACCTCGTGATGGAAAATTTATCGAGAAGTTGGGCACGTATAATCCTATGGTACACCCGGCTCAGATTGAGTTGGATGTTGACAAAGCGGTAAAATGGATGCGCAACGGCGCGCAACCGTCCGACACCGCCCGTTCGTTGATGTCCGTCAAGGGCGCGATGCTCAAGCATCACTTGCTCCGTGGCGTTGACAAAGGCGCGATGACGTTGGAACAGGCCGAAGCCAAATTCCAGGCTTGGCTGAGCGACAAGGAACAACGCATCCAGAAACAGAGAGACGAAAAGGTTTCGAAACGCAACGCCGGCATGAAGGAACGTCTGGCGGCCGAAGCCAAGATCAAGGAAGCCCGTGCGGAAGCCGTCGCCAAGAAGAAGGCCGACGCTTTGGCTCAGGTAGAAGCGCAGAAAGCGGAGGCGACGGCCGAAGCCGCTGCGGAAGAAGCCCCGGCCGAAGCTCCTGCTACGGAAGAAGCGGCGCCCGCGGCCGAATAAATTTCGGTTCGGGACAACGGAAAGGAGCATCTGTGCAAGCGGGTGCTCCTTTTTTAGTATGATAAACCGGAGGTTATGAAAAGAGAATTGCAGATACGGTTCGGCGACATCGACCGCCTCGGTCATGTCAACAATGCCGTTTACGCCCAGTTTTTCGACATCGGGCGCGTGGAGTTCCTGCAACGGTATATGCCCGGCTTGCGATTCGACGGCCGGACGCTCGTATTGGTGCATCTGGAAACGGATTTCATCCGTCCCGTCTTTGAACACGACTGCATAGCCGTGGAGACGTTTTTGGAGAAAATCGGCGGCAAAAGCGTGACGATGATACAGGAAATCCGCGACGACGCCGGCGTGTTGCGCGCCCGCTGCCGCAGCGTGCTATCCACCTTGGATATGGCGCAGGGCGGTTCGTTCCCGATGCCGGCCGATTGGCGCGCGATGCTGGAACAGGCGGAATTCATGCCGGAAGCTGAAAACGAATCATCAAAATAACGGGGTCATGCCGAATAAAGCGGATTGTTTTTTCTTGGGCTATATCGGGCGGACGTTCGGCTACGCGGGCGAACTCGTCGTATCGTTGGACGTGGACGACCCAGCGCGCTACGCCGACTTGAAGTCGGTGCTGGTGGAGGTCAAGGGCGCCTTGGTGCCTTATTTTATAGAGGAAATCAAAATGCGCGACCGGGATGCGGTGTGGCGTTTCGAGGGCGTGGACACGGAGGAAGCGGCGCGGCTCGTGGGTTGCGAGTTGTACCTGCCGCTGTCGGCCCTGCCGCCCCTGACCGGCAACCGCTTTTATTTCCACGAGGTGGTCGGCTTTACGGTGGAAGACCGCGAGGCCGGCGAAATAGGCACGCTGACACGCGTTTACGACAACGGCCCGCAGCCGATTCTGTCGATTGAGCATCCCGGCGGCAAGGAAATCATGGTGCCGCTCATCGACGCGTTCCTGCTGGAAGTGGATAGGGCGTACCGTCGGCTGAAAATCGCCGCACCGGAAGGCTTGATAGATTTTTATCTTGCATAGGGCTTTTTTAAGATTTCATTTGGCTCTGCGCTCAGTTTTCACTATCTTTGTAAGTTTAGCAAATAGTCGTTTCCATGACTTTTGAAGAAATAGAAGTAACCAATTGCGTCAAAATCTTGCAGACGGGCGGCACGTTGCTTTATCCGACCGATACGATATGGGGTATCGGCTGCGACGCCACGCGCAAGGAATCGGTGTCGCGGATTTATCGGCTTAAAGCGCGGCCCGAAGACCGGAGTTTCATCATCCTGCTGAGCGACGCGGCCTTGCTGTCGCAGTATGTGGAAGAAGTGCCGGCCGTGGCCTACGATTTGCTGGCCTCCATGCAAGACAGCCCGTTGACGGTCATCTACCCCAAAGGGAAGAACTTGGCGGAGAATGTCTTGGGCGGTGACGGCAGCATTGCGATACGGATTGTGCACAATGCGTTCTGCAAGGCGTTGTTGAAAGAGTTCGGCAAGCCGATTGTCTCCACGTCGGCCAACATTTCGGGCGAACCGTCGCCCATGTGTTTTTCGGCCATCTCGCCGCACATCGTTTCGGGCGTTGACCATGTGGCGTTGGTGCAGGAGGATACGATTGCGGAAACCAAGCCGTCGCGCATCATCAAGTTGGAGGCCGACGGAATGTTTACAGTGGTAAGGGCGTAAGTATGGGGAAAGGGCGTTGGATAATCGGTTTGATCGTGTTGAGCCTCTGCCTGGCGCAGCCGTTGCAGGCGGGGCGGAAGTATCAGGCCGTACCCTATAACCCGAAGTACGACGAGCAGTTGTTCCATTTCGGTTTTCTGTTGGGCGTCAATACGATGAACTTTACGATGAAGACCGACAACCTGGGGCTGCCGGGCGACAGCCTGTTCGGCATCAACCATAAGATGAACCCTGGTTTTTCGGTGGGCGTCGTCACAAACCTGCGTTTGGCGCGTTATTTGGATTTACGCTTCATCCCCACGTTCTCGTTGGGTCAGCGGGATTTAATATATACTTATAAACGTCCCTCCGACCCGGAAATGGTGCAGGAAAAGAAAATCATCGAGAGCATTTTCGTGGAACTGCCGTTGGATTTCAAATGGAAGGCCAAGCGTTTGGTCAATTCCCGCCCGTATGTGCTGGCCGGCGTTAAATATACGGCCGACCTGGCTTCGTTGACCAAGCGGCAGCGCGAGGTGGCGGAAGAGGAATACGAGATGAAACTGAACAAGCACGACGTCGGGTTTAACGTGGGCGTGGGCTGGGAGTTTTATCTGCCGTTCAACAATAAAATCGCCTTGGAACTCAAGATGTATTTCGGTATGTTGGACTTGTTGATACGGGAGGACAACATTTATACCGACCGCATCGAGCGGTTGACCTCCAAAATGTTTCAGTTCAACATCACTTTTGAGTAGTTTGTCATTATGATTCAAGAAATAGAGTTACCGATCCGCTCGCGTTGTTTTTACCGCCCCCTGGCTTTTAAGCAGGAAGTGGCGCGCAACGTGGGGGTTCAACCGGAGGACATACAGCATATAGAGATTTTACGCAAGTCAATCGACGGCCGTGCCCGTTTTCCGATTTATCGCGTGTTCATGCGGGTATATACCACCCCCGATACCTATCAAAAACCGTTCAAGAACTTAAAACTGCCGGCCGTGTTGAAAGGCAAGCCGGTCTTGGTCGTGGGCATGGGGCCTGCCGGCCTGTTCGCGGCCTATACGCTGGCCATGAACGGGCACAAGCCCATCCTGTTGGAGCGGGGGCGCGACGTGCATAGGCGGAAAAAGGATGTGGGCGGCCTCTGTCAGCGGGCCGAATTGGATACGGAGTCGAACTATTGTTTCGGCGAGGGCGGCGCGGGCTGTTTCTCGGACGGCAAGCTCTACACGCGCTCCAACAAGCGCGGCGACGTGCAGCATATCCTCGACGTGTTGATTCATTACGGCGCGAACCCGGAAATCGCCTATGAGGCGCATCCGCATATCGGCAGCGATATGTTGCCGCGGGTGGTGGAACGGATGCGCAACGAAATCGTGATGGTGGGCGGCGAGGTGCATTACGAGACGCGTGTGGAGGATTTTCTGTTGGAGGGGAACCGCTGTATCGGCGTGCGTGACCAAAACGGTAAGGAGTACCGGGCCGCGGCCGTGATATTGGCCTGCGGACACTCGGCCGAAGATATATACGAATGGTTCTATACGCGCGGCTATGCGATAGAGGGCAAGGATTGGGCGATGGGCGTCCGCTTGGAGCATCCGCAGGAGGTCATCGACATGATGCAGTACCGCCAGCGGGCCGCCGACTGGGAGTTGCCGCCGGCGGAATACGGTTTCAGCGCGCAGGTCAACGGCCGCGGCGTGTTCTCGTTCTGTATGTGTCCGGGCGGTATGATTATCCCGTCCATGACGCACCCGAGCCGTTTTTTGGTCAACGGGATGTCGGGCTCGCGGCGGGCTTCGCCCTGGGCCAATGCGGGCATCATCGTTACGGTGCGGCAGTCGGACGCGGCGGCCTATGCGGCCGAATACGGCCCTTTGGCCGGCTTGAAGTTCCAGCAGGCTTTGGAAGAGAAGTTTTCGGCCCTGGACCCGGCTATGGCGCCGGCGCAACGCATGGTGGATTTCCTCAAAGGGCGGGAGAGCGCCAACCTGCCGTCCACGTCCTATCCGTTGGGCGTTTATCCGGCCCTGTTGAACGACATCCTGCCGTCTTTCATCGCCGACAGCCTGCAGGCGGGCCTGTCTGAGTTCTGCGCCAAGCGGCCGGCGTTCTACACCGAAGAGGCCGTGATGGTGGGCTTGGAATCGCGCACCTCGTCCACGGTGGTCTTGCCGCGTAACCCGGAAACCATGGAGCACGTACAGATCAAGAATTTATATCCGTGCGGCGAGGGCGCCGGCTATGCGGGGGGCATCACGTCCTCGGCCATAGACGGGGTCAACTGCGCGAACAAACTGTTGTGGAATTTGAAACGGGAGATTGCACTCTCGTTGAATATATAACGAAAAGAAACGCCATGAAAGGGATTATATTGGCCGGCGGTGCGGGCACGCGCCTGCATCCGTTGACGTTGGTCATGAGCAAGCAGCTGATGCCGGTTTACGACAAACCCATGATTTATTATCCGCTGTCCACGCTCATGATGGCCGGCATTCGCGAAATCCTGATTATCTCCACGCCGGTCGATTTGCCCAAGTTCGAACAGCTGTTGGGCGACGGCCGCAGCCTGGGTTGCCGGTTCTCTTACAAGGTGCAGGAAGTACCCAACGGCTTGGCGCAGGCGTTTGTCCTCGGTGCGGACTTTATCGGCACGGACGACGTGGCCCTGGTCTTGGGCGACAATATCTTCTACGGCGCGGGCATGGGGCGGCTGTTGCAGGCCAATACGAAGCCCGACGGGGGCGTGGTGTTCGCCTATCACGTTTCCGACCCGGAACGTTACGGCGTGGTGGAATTCAACGCGGAGATGCAGGCCATTTCGATAGAGGAAAAGCCGGCGCATCCCAAGTCCAATTTCGCCGTGCCGGGGCTGTATTTCTACGACAACTCGGTGGTGGAAGTGGCGCGGAATCTCAAGCCCAGCGCACGGGGCGAATACGAGATTACGGACGTGAACCGCCATTATCTGGAAGCCGGCAAACTCAAGGTGGGGATGCTGGGACGCGGCACGGCCTGGCTCGACACGGGCACGTTCGAGTCGCTCATGCAGGCGGGGCAGTTCGTGGGGATGCTCGAACAGCGGCAGGGCCTGAAGGTCGGCTGCATAGAGGAGGTGGCCTACCGCATGGGCTATATCGATGCCGCGCAGTTGCGCCGCTTGGCCGAACCGCTGATGAAGAGCGGCTACGGCCAATATCTGTTGGATCTTTTGGAAAAGGGGATGAAATAACACCTTCCCCGCGGACGATAAAATCTTATTGGCTATGGCACAATCATTCGAACAACTCCTGGCACTTGTCAACAAACAGATAGCCGAGCTGCCCGCTTTCCAGCGGCCGCCGCTCCGGCTGTACGAACCGGCTGTATATACTATGGCCTTGGGCGGCAAACGCATCCGTCCCGTATTGGCTTTGATGGCCAGCCAGTTGTTCGGCGGCTCGGCGCAGGCTACGTTGGGGCCGGCCATCGGCTTGGAGGTGTTCCATAACTTCACGCTCCTGCACGACGACGTGATGGATCATGCCGATATGCGGCGCGGCCAGCCCACGGTGCACGCGAAGTGGGACACGAATACGGCCATCCTGACCGGGGACGCGATGTTCGCCGTGGCGGTGCGGCTCATGATAGGCGCGCCGGCCGGCAGCCTCCGCGCCGTGATGCAGGCGTTCGAAGCCTTGGCCGTTGGCGTGTGCGAAGGCCAGCAGTACGACATGAATTTTGAAACGCAGGCGGAAGTGAGCATGGCGGAATATATGGAGATGATACGGCTCAAGACGGCCGTATTGATAGCCGGCGCCTTGCAGATCGGCGCGCTTGCGGCCGGCGCGCCCGCCGGTTCGGTGGCGCACCTCCATGCGTTCGGCACGCAAATCGGCTTGGCGTTCCAGTTGCAGGACGACCTGTTGGATCTCTATGGCGACGAAGCCAAGTTCGGCAAGAAGATAGGCAGCGACATCCGCGAGAACAAAAAGACCTACCTCTATCTCAAAGCCTTGGAACTGTTGCCCGCCGAAGACGCCGCCGCGTTGAAGACGGCCTTTGCCACGCCGACGCAGCCCGATGGGGAGGCCGGGAAAGTGGCGTTCGTCAAGTCGCTCTACGACCGGATCGGCGTCAAACGTCATGTGGAGGCCGCCATTCAGGCCATGTTCAAGGAAGGGGAAGCGCATCTGAACGCCATTCCGCAGTCGGAAATCGTGCCGGAGGCCATGGAAATCCTCAAGCAGTTTACGGCGCGTCTGTTGATGCGGGACTATTAAGATAACGACGTCAGCTTTTCTTGCAGCGCGGCCCACTCGTCGGTTTTTTGGGCGGCGCTGTTTTTCTTTTCTTCGTAGATACGGCAGTTCTCCACCGTGCATTGCGCGGCGTCGGCGATAAAGACCTTGTCCATCTCCGCCAATTCGGCTTCCAAAGCCGTGATTTCGGCTTCCAATTTCTCGATGGCGTTGCGGATTTTGCGTAGCTCGCGTTCGTTCCGTTTCTGCTGTTCGCGTTCCTGGGCCGACCCGGCTTTGTGGACGGGGGCCGGCATCTCGGGCTGGGCCTTGCCCGCGTTCGGCTGTGCCGATTTGGCGGTCGCCGCCTTGCCCGGTTCGGAGCGCTCCAACTCTTGCAGGCGTTCAATCTTGCGGTCGGCCAAAAAGTCGTTCACGTCGCCGAGGTGCAGGCGCACGCGGCCGTTGCGGAACTCATAGACCTTGGTCGTCAGGCCTTCGAGAAAGTCGCGGTCGTGCGAAACCACCACCAACGTGCCGTCGTATTGCAACAGCGCGTTTTTGAGGATATCCTTGGAGCGCATATCCAAATGGTTGGTCGGCTCGTCCAAAATCAACAGGTTGACGGGTTCCAGCAGCAGTTTGGCGATGGCCAGGCGCGTTTTCTCGCCGCCCGACAGCACCTTCACTTTCTTTTCCGTGTCTTCGCCCGAAAACAGGAAACAGCCTAAAATATTGCGGATGCGCGTGCGCACCTCGCCCACGGCGATTTCGTCTATGGTTTCGAATACGGTCTTGTTGCCGTCCAAAAGCGCGGCCTGGTTCTGCGCGAAGTAGCCTATTTTGACGGCGTGCCCCAATTCAAAGTGGCCGCGGTAGTCGGTAATCTCGCCCACGGCGATTTTGGAGAACGTGGACTTGCCTTCGCCGTTGCGGCCCACCAACGCCACCTTCTCGCCGCGTTCCACGGTCAGGTCAAGGCCTTCGAAGACTTTTTTCTCGCCGTAGTATTTGCCCAACTGTTCGCTGTGCAGCACCACGCGGCCGGAGTGGGGGGCGGGCGCAAAACGGAACGCGATGCTCGAGTGGTCGAACTCGTCTATCTCCACGCGCTCCATCTTGTCCAACAGTTTGAGCCGCGACTGCGCCTGGCGCGCCTTCGTGGCCTTGTAGCGGAACCGTTCGATAAAGCGTTCGATGTTTTCGATTTCCTTCTGCTGGTTGTTGTAGGCGTTCTGTTGGATGCTGCGTCTTTCCTCCCGTTGGATCACGTATTCGGAATACGACACGTTGTAGTCTTCGATATGGCCGAGCACGATCTCAATCGTGCGTTTGGTCACGTGGTCTAAAAACTTGCGGTCGTGCGATACGATGACGACCGCGCCGGCGTAAGTCTGTAGAAAATCCTCCAACCATTCGATGGATTCGATGTCCAAATGGTTGGTCGGCTCGTCCAACAGCATGATTTCGGGCCGTTTGAGCAGGATTTTGGCCAACTCCACGCGCATCTGCCAGCCGGAGCTGAATTCGGTAATCGGGCGGGCGAAGTCGCTGTGACGGAAGCCTAAGCCCAACAGGATTTTTTCGGCTTCGGCCTCCTGGTGGCTGCCGCCGAGCAGCGTAAAGCGTTCGTTGGCTTCGGAAAGCCGGTCTATGAGTTTGTGATACGCCTCCGATTCGTAGTCGGTGCGTTCGGCCAGCTCATCGGTCAACTGTTGGATCGTGGCTTCCAGCGTGCGGATTTTGTCGAAGGCCGTCAGGGCCTCGTCCAGTACGCTGCGGCTGGAGTCGGGAATCATCTCCTGCGGCAGATAGCCGATTTCGTGCCCGCTCGTCACCACGATGGTGCCGCCGTCGGGCTCCTGCCGGCCCGCCAATATCTTGAGTAGCGTCGATTTGCCCGCGCCGTTCTTGCCGGTAAGGCCGATGCGGTCTTTGTCCTTGATGATGAACGACAGCTCGTCGAACAGCGTGTTGCCCGAAAAGGAGACCGAGAGTTTGTTAATCGAGATCATGGGCGGGAGCGGGCGCCTTGGTTTTGGCGCCTAACAGTTGCATGATGAGGAACCAGATGAAGCCGACCGTAATCGCGCTGTCGGCCACGTTGAACACGGGGCGGAAAAAGACGAGCTCCTGGCCGCCGGCAAACGGCACCCATTGCGGGTAGGTCGTTTCGATAAGCGGGAAGTAGAGCATATCCACCACGCGCCCATACAGGAAAGGCGCGTAGCCGCCCCCCTCCGGCAGGAATTCGGCCGTCGAGAACCAACTGTCCGAAAACAGCAGGCCGTAGAAGGCGCAGTCCAGCATATTGCCGATGGCGCCCGCCAAAATCAACGCGAACGGCAGGATATAGGTCAGTTTATGTCCCAGGCGGACGAGGCGGACCGTGTACCAGCCCAGCGCGCCGATGGCCAACAGCCGCAATACGCTCAGCAGGAGTTTGCCGCCGTCTTTGCCGAGGCTGAAACCGAACGCCATGCCTTCGTTTTCGAGGAAATGGATTCTGAACCAAGAGAATACCGCTATCTCCTCGCCTAAGCAAAAGTGCAGTTTAATCCAGATTTTGCTCGCCTGGTCGATGAGCAGTATCAACACGACGAGCAAACCGGCTATCCAAAGCTTTTTTTTCATTGCTGGCTCGGCTTATGCTGGTTGAGCTTGGCGTCTATGCTCAGCGTGGCGTGGGGCACGATGCGCAGGCGTTCCTTGCTGATGAGCTTGCCCGTGGCGCGGCAGATGCCGTAAGTCTTGTTTTCGATGCGGACCAGCGCGGCTTCCAACGAGGCGATGAACTTTTGCTGGCGCACGGCCAGACGCGCGTTCTCCTCTTTGGAAAGCACCTGATAGCCTTCTTCCAGCACCTTGAACGTAGGCGACGTGTCGTTGATGTCGTTCTCGCCGTTGTTCGTATAGGCCTGGCGCAGGATTTCGAGGTCGTTGCGCGCCTTATCCAGTTTCTGCAGGATGATTTCCTTGAATTCGGCCAACTCCTGGTCTGAATAGCGCAACGTGTTCGGTTCTTCCGTTTGACCCTTTTTAGTCGTGCTCATGGTGAATCGTTTTAAATTTTGGCAAGGCTGATGTCCGCCGAAACGGTTTCCGTCAGTTCTATTTTGACGGCGTTTTGGGGAACGGTGTCGGTGACGTCCAACGTCTCAGCCAGTGTTTCGGAACAAATATAGTCAAAATTGTGTTCAATGGCGGCCGCCAGTTCGGACGGGCAGCGGAGGCTGACCTTAATCCGGTCGGTCACTTCGAGGCCCGTGTCCTTACGCAGGTTCTGAATGCGGTTCACGAGTTCGCGGCTCAGGCCTTCTTCAATCAAGGCTTGATCCAGCGTCATGTCCAAGGCCACGGTCAGGCTGCCTTCGTTGGCCACGGCCCAGCCGGGGATGTCTTCGGTAAAGATATCCACGTCCGACAGCAGGATTTCCACGTCCTGTCCCTCTATCGCCGTGTGTACCGCGCCGTCTTTCTCCAACTGACGGATGGCGGCCTGATCCATGCCGCCGATAAAGGCCGCGATGGGCTTCATGAGTTTGCTGTATTTCGGGCCCAAGGCCTTGAAGTTCGGCTTGATGGTCTTGGTCAGGATGTCGGTCTCGGTAATGAGTTCCATATCCTTGACGTTGACTTCCGACAGAATCAGGTGGCGAACCGACTCCATCTGCGGGATGAAGGCCGCGTCATCAACGGGAATCATGATGCGTTTGAGCGGTTGGCGCACGCGCAGGTTGTTGCGTTTGCGCAACGAGAGCACCATCGAGCAGCATTGCTGCGCCCATTGCATACGGGTTTCCAACGCCCGGTCAACGAGGGCGGGGTCGCAAACGGGGAAGTCGCTCAGGTGCACCGAGGCAAAGGCTTCCTTGCCGGTGGCTTCGTTGAGGTCTTTGTAAAGCCGTTCGCAGAAGAAAGGCGCGATGGGCGAGGCGAGTTTGGCCACGGTCATGAGGCAGGTGTAAAGCGTCTGATAGGCCGAAATCTTGTCTTGCGTGTAGTCGCCCTTCCAGAAACGGCGGCGCGAGAGGCGCACGTACCAATTGCTCAGGTGCTCGTCTATGAAGCGTTGGATGAGGCGGCCGGCGCGCGTCGGTTCAAAGTCTTCGTAGCTTTCCGTCACCAAACGGATCAGCGTGTTGAGTTCCGACAGAATCCAGCGGTCTATCTCCGGACGCTGGGCCGCCGGCACGTCGGCCTCTTGGTAGGTGAAGCCGTCGATGTTGGCGTAGAGCGCGAAGAAACTGTAAGTGTTGTGCAGCGTGCCGAAGAATTTGCGCTGTACCTCGGCGATGCCTTCGGCGTCGAATTTGAGGTTGTCCCACGGCTGCGCGTTCGTCATCATATACCAGCGCGTGGCGTCGGGGCCGTATTGGGCGATGGTCTGGAACGGATCCACGGCGTTGCCGAGGCGTTTCGACATCTTGTTGCCGTTCTTGTCGAGCACGAGGCCGTTGGACACCACGTTGCGGTAAGCCACCGAGTCGAACACCATCGTGGCGATGGCGTGCAGCGTAAAGAACCAGCCGCGCGTCTGATCCACGCCCTCGGCGATGAAGTCGGCCGGGAACCGCTGGGCGAAGCGTTCTTTGTTTTCAAACGGGTAGTGCAGCTGCGCGTAAGGCATCGAGCCGCTGTCGAACCATACGTCGATGAGGTCGCTCTCGCGTTTCATCGGTTTGCCCGAGGGCGAAACGAGCGTGATGCGATCCACGTACGGGCGGTGCAGGTCAAAACGGTCGTAGTTCTCTTTCGAGAAGTCGTTTTCGACGAAGGCCGCGAGCGGGTTCTCCGTCATGAGGCCGGCTTGGATGGCCTTGTCGATTTCCGCTTTGAGTTCGGCCACGGAACCGATGCAAATCATTTCGGCCCGGTCTTCCGTCGCCCAAATCGGGAGCGGGATGCCCCAAAAACGCGAACGCGAGAGGTTCCAATCCACCAAGTTTTCGAGCCAGTTGCCGAAGCGGCCCGAACCCGTGGCTTCGGGTTTCCAGTTGATGGTCTTGTTGAGTTCCGCCATACGCGCCTTGCAGGCCGTGGTACGGATAAACCACGAATCCAACGGATAGTAGAGGATGGGTTTGTCGGTACGCCAGCAGTGCGGGTAGGCGTGTTCGTATTTCTCGGTCTTGAACGCCAGGCCCTCTTTCTTGAGCTTGACGATGATGTCCACGTCGATGGGCTCCGTCGTCTTGGGGTCGTAGTCGGGTTCGTATTGCGGCTTGACGAAACGGCCCGCGAATTCGCCCATCTCGGCCGTAAAGCGACCCTGTTTGTCCACGAGCGTCAGCGAACCGATGCCGCTCTGTTTGGCCACCTTGTAGTCGTCCGCACCGAAGCTGGGCGCAATATGGACAATCCCCGTACCGTCCTCGGTGGTTACGTAGTCGCCGTGGATAACGCGGAAAGCGTCGCCGTCGGTCGGCTGGGCGTAGGGCAACAACTGTTCGTAACGCATATCCACGAGGTCGGCGCCCTTGAAGTCGGCCAGGATTTCAAACGGAACCGCCTTGTCGCCGGGCTTGTAGTCACCCAGGGCCAGACCGGCGTTCTTTTCGGGGAAGTAAGCGTTGAAGCGGTCGCGGCACAGTACCACCGTAATGGCTTCGGACGTATAGGGGTTGAACGTGGCCACGGCCACATAGTCGATGTCTTTGCGGACGCAGAGGGCCGTATTGGAGGAAAGCGTCCAGGGCGTGGTCGTCCACGCGAGGAAGTAGGGCGTTCCCTTGGCCACGGCGAACAGCTTTTCCGAGGCGGCGTCGCGCACCACCTTGAACTGCGCCGTCAGCGTGTTGTCCTTCACGTTCTTGTAGCAGCCCGGCTGGTTCAGCTCGTGCGTGCTCAAACCCGTGCCGGCGGCCGGCGAGTACGGCTGTATGCTGTAACCCTTGTAGAGCAGGTCTTTCTTGTAGAGTTGCTGCAACAGGTACCAGACGCTTTCGATGTATTTGTTGTCGAACGTGATGTAGGGGTCGTCGAGGTTGACCCAATAGCCCATCTTGCGCGTGAGTTCGCCCCAAAGGTCTTTGTATTTCATGACCTCCTTGCGGCAATATTGGTTGTATTCCTCTACGCTGATTTTATGGCCGATGTCCTCTTTCGTGATGCCGAGGGTCTTTTCCACGCCCAATTCCACGGGCAGGCCGTGCGTGTCCCAGCCGGCCTTGCGCTCCACCTGAAAGCCGCGCAACGTCTTGTAACGGCAGAACACGTCCTTGATCGTACGCGCCATGACGTGGTGGATGCCCGGCACGCCGTTGGCGGAGGGAGGGCCTTCGTAAAACACGAAAGGCTTGTGGCCTTCGCGGGTTTTCAGACTCTGTTCGAAAATATGCTCCCGTTCCCAAAACGCGCCGATTTCCTCGGCCATGCGGGGCATTTCCAGCTGTTTGTACTCTTTGTATTTTCCCATAATGGTGGTGTTTCCGCCCGTCTGCCGACAGGCCTGAACCGATAAGGGGCAAAAATACGAAAAAACAGCCGGATTTGAAAGTATTACAGGCTTATTTTCAAACCGACGAAATACGTGCGCGTCCGCATCCGGTTTTCGGGCGCAAAGTCGTATCTTTGCGTGGAAGGATAAAGGCCATGTCACCCCACGTTATTACGACCCGATATTATGAATCGCCCTGCGGGACGTTATTGCTCGGCGCTTTCGGGCGGGCGCTCTGCCTGTGCGACTGGCGCACGGGCAAGTCGCGCGAAGCCGTGGACAGGCGTCTGCAACGGCGGTTTTCGGCCGTGTATGAAGCGGGGACGTCACCGGTATTGACGGAAGCGGTCGCCTGGTTGGACGGCTACTTCGCCGGCACGCGCACGGCCTTCGAGCTGCCGTTGGCGTTGGCCGGAACCCCTTTCCAGGAAACGGTATGGCGGGCGTTGGGCGGCATCCCTTACGGCAAGACGGTGTCTTACGGCGAGTTGGCGCGGCGTATCGGGATGCCCGGGGCGGTACGGGCCGTGGCCAACGCCAACGGCGCCAACGCCCTTTCCATCTTCATCCCCTGCCATCGCGTCATCGGCGCAAACCGTACGCTGACCGGTTATGCCGGCGGGCTGTCGGCCAAACAATACCTGCTGGCCTTGGAAACTAGGGCTCTAAACTTTAACTTTGCAGGGTCAATCATGGCATAAAACATCACGGAAAAACATAACGGTATGAAATCCATAACCTCTATCATGGCGGCGGTGTTCGCGGGCGCGTTGTTGCTTACGGGCTGCCGCACGTCTCAGACTTGCAAACGACAAAACCAAGAAACTATGGCGACGACATTGAATTTAACTCAGGAATGGGATAAGAAATTCCCGAAAAGCGACAAGGTGGAACATACGAAGGTGACGTTCCGCAACCGTTACGGCCTCACGTTGGCGGCCGACCTCTACAAGCCCGCCGGCGCGACCGGCAAGTTGGCGGCGGTGGCCGTGAGCGGGCCTTTCGGCGCGGTCAAGGAACAGGTGTCGGGGCTTTACGCGCAGACGCTGGCCGAAAACGGTTATCTGACCATTGCGTTCGACCCCTCCTATACGGGCGAGAGCGCCGGCGAACCGCGTTATGTGGCGTCGCCCGACATCAACACCGAAGATTTCAGCGCGGCGGTAGATTATCTTTTCAGCCGTGACGACGTGGATACCGCCCGTGTCGGGGTGCTCGGCATCTGCGGCTGGGGCGGCATCGCCATTCAGGCCGCCATCAACGACCCGCGCATCAAGGCCACGGTGGCTTCCACGATGTACGATATGACGCGCGTAAGCGCCAACGGCTACTATGACGGCGAAAATACGGCCGCCGCCCGCAATGCCAAGCGGGCCGCCCTGGCCGCGCAACGCACCGAAGACTACCGCAACGGGGCTTATCAACGCGCCGGCGGCGTCATCGACCCGCTGCCCGACGACGCGCCGCAGTTCGTCAAAGACTACTACGACTATTATAAGACGCCGCGCGGCTACCACAGCCGTTCGCTCAACTCGAACGAGGGCTGGAACACGACTTCCGTGTTGCCCTTCCTCAACTTCAAGTTCTTCGAATATGCCGGCGAATTGGAAAACGCCGTATTGATCGTGCATGGCGAAAAGGCCCACTCCCGTTACTTCGGCGAGGCGGCCTATCAATTGCTCAAAGGCGACAACAAAGAGTTGTATATCGTGCCCGGCGCCAGCCATACCGACCTCTACGACGGGGGCGAAAACCAGGCGATACCTTGGGCTAAAATCGTCGAATTCTTCAACAAAAACCTGCGTTAGGCGTAAGGATAGACCGGGCGGTGGCATGTCGTCGCCGCCCGATTTTTCAAAATAAAAAAAATGTTGTATCTTTGCCCCCGCTTTTGGGGGATTAGCTCATCTGGTAGAGCGTTTGGTTCGCAATCAAAAGGTAGTGGGTTCGAGTCCCATATCCTCCACTGGTAAACAGTGCACATGTTGAGTTCTGCTCCTTATGCACTTTAAAATGGTTTTGGGGTTGCCAATGCATTGGCAACCCCTTTTTTGAATTTGTGCTTTGTAATCTAATAAGCCCTCCAGGCGTGTCGAAAGACAGCGTACTTGGGGGGCGTTCTTCATTTTAGGCCGTTCTATTCCGTATTTGTTTACTTGAGCCGTACAGCAACATTTATTTGAGCCGCAGAGCAACATACTTTGCGTTTTCTTATCGTAATTTTGCAGCAGTAAAAATCAATAAAGCAATATGGTTTACTTACTGTTGATATTCATTTTAGGGTTGATGACGCCGGTGCAGACCGCCGCCAACTCCCGGCTTCGGCAAGCGGTCGGGTCGCCGCTCGTGGCCTCGCTGGTATCGTTTTCGATAGGGACGCTTTATTTGATAATCGTGACACTGTTGCAGAAAGGCTCGCTCGGCATTGCGGACGAGGTCTTTGCCGGTTTGCCGTGGTGGGCGTGGTTTGGCGGCGTCTGCGGTTTGTACGGACTGACCGTCAATATCCTGATTTTTCAAAAGCTGGGCGGGGTGCAGACGGCGCTGATGCCGATGCTCGGACAGATAGGCATGGGGATGCTTATCGATTCTTTCGGTTGGTTTCGCTCAGCGGTTTATGCTTTCACGGGGTTGCGATTGGCGGCATTGGTGATGATTTTGGCCGGTGTCTGCATGGTCGTGATGAGAAAAGGCGCCAAATCGGAGCGCGGCAATCTGCTGCCGTGGCAGCTCGTCGGCATAAGCGGCGGTGCGATATTCGCCATGCAACCGCCGATGAACAGCCTGCTTTCGGCAGCGCTCTCGTCGTCGGTTCACGCGGCCTTGATTACCTTTTTCACGGCGACCGTCTTGTTGCTCGCGATTGTACTGCTGCGCCGTGACCGACGGCATCTGCCGCAAGTATTTTCGACTGACCGCCCTTGGTGGTCGTGGCTGGGCGGTATCATCGGCGGCACCTTCGTTACGGGTTTCGCCTTTTTCGCCGCAAAGGTGGGTGTTGGGTTGCTGTTGGTGACGAATATCTGCGGAATGCTGACGTGCAGCATCCTGCTTGACAAATACGGCTGGCTCGGTGCAGAGAAAAAACCTATTGGAACAATCCAATATATAGGCCTGCTCTGCGTCGTGGCGGGGATTGCCGTGTTAAGATGGAACTGATTGTAAAATAGAAAAGGATATGAAAATCGTAATTTTGAAAGGGAGTCCGCGCCAGAACGGCAATTCCAACTGGTTGGCCGGCCAATTTGCAAAAGGGGCGGTCGAGGCGGGACACGAAATCGTGGAGTTCGACTGTGCGAAACACAAAGTGGGCGGCTGTTTGGCCTGCAATGCCTGTGGTATGAACGGCCCGTGCGTGCAGCAGGACGATTTCATACCGTTGCGCGAACAACTGCTTGAGGCGGATGCCATCGTGCTGGCTACGCCGATTTATTATTTCGGTGTAAGCGCCCAACTCAAAAACCGTTATCGACCGATTCTATTCCATAAATGCCATTATCGGCGGCAAAAAGTCGGTCTTTATCGCTACGATGGGCAACCCCGATATGCATGTCGGTGACTCGGCGAAGATGATGTATGATAAGATGGTCCGTTACCTCGGCTGGGAGGATTGCGGGCAACTGATTGTACCGGGCGTATGGGCGGCGGGCGACATCAAACGTACTGGCTACGGAGAACGGGCATATGGACTGGGACGTAATCTTTGATGAAAAGCACTAACTTTGCAGTCGTGGAGCAGACGAGCGTATATAATTATCGGGATATCATCTACAGCTGTTTTTTGCCGGCCGAGTCACTGTCGGAATACAGATTGCAGCACCATGCGCTTATTTATGTCTATTCGGGCGAGATACGGCTCGAATACGGCGGACGGGTGCAACATGTCCGTGCCGGAGAGTATGTCTTTCTCAAACGCGACCACCGTCTGCAAATCCACAAACATACGCTCGGCAGCGACCCTTACAAGGCCATCAGCATACGCTTCGACCGCCATTTCTTGCGCGAATATTTCCGTACGCTCAATGAGGCGGTATTTCCGCAAAAGGCGAAGCGATTCAGGGAGGCAGTCGTCAAGATGCCCAAGTCTCCCTATATCGAGAGCCTTTTTGCGTCGCTGTTCCCTTTTACCGATACCGACACAAGGCCCGACGACGGCTTTGTGCGGATGAAGATGCACGAGGCGATGCGCTGTCTGTTGCAATCCGACGAGCGTTTCTATCCGACGCTGTTCGACTTTAACGAGCCGTGGAAAATCGACCTGTTGGCATTTATGGAGCAGAACTGCATGCAGGATATGTCTTTGAGCGAATTCGCCGCCTATACAGGGCGCTCTTTGGCGACTTTCAAACGCGATTTTGCGAATATCAGTGATCTGCCGCCGCAAAAGTGGCTCATACAGCAACGGCTTGAAGCGGCACGCAAGATGATTTGCGAAGAAGGACGGCGGGTGTCGGATGTTTATATGGCGGTCGGCTTCAAGAACCGCTCACATTTCACGGTCGCCTTCAAAAAGCGGTATGGCTTCGCTCCCGGCACATGGGCGAATTAAATTCAGTACTCCCCGTGCTGTTTCAACCATTCTGTGATGGCTGATTTCATGGCCTGTAAGTCGGAAGTAGTCAGGATGGGGAGGAGTGAATCGATGACTTC
>CAMWIS010000017.1 GCA_947174375.1 uncultured Bacteroidales bacterium | reverse complement strand
TCGTGGAGCAGGGCATCCCCGAAGCCGATGCGTTGGACGCGCTCGAACGGCTCATAGAAAACAAATAAAAAAGGGCGCCCTGACGGACGCCCTTTTCGGTTCATGCGGACAAACGCTTACAAGCCCCAATCCATGGAGGCGAAGCGGCGGTACTGTTTGTAACGCCACAGCGCGTTTTCCTGAGCGGCCTTGAAGAGTTCTTCGGCTTCGGCCGGGAACATCTTCTTGAGCGAGTTGTAGCGGACTTCGCCGTCGATGAAAGCCTCGAACTTGCTCCAATCCGGCTCCTTGCTATCCAACGAGAACGGATTTTTGCCTTCGGCTTCCAAAGCCGGGTTGAAACGCCACAGATGCCAATAGCCGCATTCTACGGCGCGCTTGGCCTCGTTCTGCGTCTTGCCCATACCGGCCTTCAAGCCGTGGTTGATACAGGGCGCATAGGCGATAATCAACGAAGGTCCGTGGTAGGCTTCGGCTTCCTTCAAGGCTTTGAGGTATTGGTTCTGGTCGCTGCCCATGGCCACCTGCGCTACATAGACATAGCCGTAGGTCATGGCAATGGCGCCCAAATCCTTCTTGCGGATGCGCTTGCCGGCCGCCGCGAACTTGGCGATGGCGCCGAGCGGCGTGGACTTGGAGGCCTGACCGCCGGTGTTGGAGTACACTTCGGTATCCACCACCAAAACGTTGACGTCTTCGCCCGAAGCCAGCACGTGGTCCAAACCGCCGTAGCCGATATCGTAGCCCCAACCGTCGCCGCCGAATATCCACTGCGACTTCTTGATCAGGTATTGTTCCAAAGCGTGCAGCTTGGCGCAATGCGGGCATTTGTCGGCGTTCTTGGCCAAAATCGGTTTCAGCGTGGCCGCGATTTCCTTCGTCTTTTCGCCGTCTTCACGGTTGTCGAGCCACGACTGGAACAGGGCCTTCAAATCGGCCGGCGTATTGGCGTCGGCCATGGCTTCCTGCATCGTTTGGGCGATACGGTCGCGCATCTTGCGCACGCCCGTGGCCATACCCAAACCGAATTCGGCGTTGTCTTCAAACAGGGAGTTGGCCCACGCCGGTCCCAAGCCGTTCTCGTTGCAGGTATAAGGCATGGAGGGGCAGGAACCGCCGTAGATGGACGAGCAACCCGTGGCGTTGGCCACCATCATGCGGTCGCCGAACAGCTGCGTGATGAGCTTGATATACGGGGTTTCACCGCAACCGCCGCACGCGCCGGAGAATTCGAACAACGGCTGCGCGAACTGGCTGTTCTTGACGCTCTTGGTTACGTCCACGAGGTGGGCTTTCGATTTTACGTTCTTGACCATGTGTTCCCAACGGTCGGCTTCGACCATCTGGTCGAGCAACGGCTGCATCGTCAGGGCCTTTTCCTTGGCCGGGCAGATGTCGGCGCAGTTGCCGCAACCCGTACAATCCAAAACGCTGACCTGCATACGGAACTGCATCCCTTCGAATTCCTTGCCGTTGGCCTTGGCCGTCGGCGTGCCGGCGGGCAGAGCCGCGACTTCGGCCGCATCCATGACGAACGGACGGATGGCGGCGTGCGGGCAGACGTAGGAGCACTGGTTACACTGGATACACTTCGTGGCGTCCCAAGCCGGCACGTGCGAAGCGATACCGCGTTTTTCGTATTTGGACGTACCGCAGGGGAACGTACCGTCTTCACGGCCACGGAACGCGCTTACGGGCAGGTCGTCACCCTTTTGGTCGTTGATCATATCCACCACCTTCGCGATGAATTCGGGACGGTCACCACCGTGGTTGCCCATCTTGTCGTCGGCGGGCAGGTTCTTCCATTCGGCGGCGATTTCCACCTGTTCGTATTCGGCGCCACGGTCAACGGCGGCGTAGTTCATCTTGACGATGTTTTCGCCCTTCTTGCCGTAGGACTTGTCGATGGCTTTCTTCATTTCCTTAACGGCGAGTTCGTAAGGAATAACGCCGGAAATCTTGAAGAAGGCCGATTGCAGGATCGTGTTCGTGCGGTTGCCCAAACCGATTTCCTCGGCGATGCGCGTGGCGTTGATGATGTAGAACTTGATGTCGTTTTCGGCCATAAAGCGTTTCATCTCGTTCGGCAGCTGACGCTTCGTTTCCTCAACGTCCCACCACGAGTTCAACAGGAAGGTGCCGCCTTTCTTCAAACCGCGCAATACCGGGTATTTGAAGATGTAGGAAGCCACGTGGCAGGCCACGAAGTCGGGCGTCGTAACGAGGTAAGGCGCACGGATCAGACGGTCGCCGAAACGCAGGTGCGAGCACGTGAAACCGCCGGATTTCTTGCTGTCGTAAGCGAAATAAGCCTGGCAGTATTTTTCGGTCGTATTACCGATAATCTTGATCGAGTTCTTGTTGGCACCTACGGTACCGTCGGCGCCCAGGCCATAGAACTTGGCCGCGAACGTGCCTTCCGGCGCGATGTCGATTTCGGGCAGTACGGGCAACGAACGGAACGTAACGTCGTCCACGATGCCGACCGTAAACTGGTTCTTCGGTTCCTTGGCCTTGAGGTTTTCGAACACCGACACCATCTGCGCCGGCGTCGTGTCCTTGGAGCTCAAGCCGTAGCGGCCGCCGACGATGAGCGGACGGTTGTCGCAGTGGCTCATCACCTCAACCACGTCGAGATAGAGCGGGTCGCCCGTGGCGCCGGGTTCTTTCGTGCGGTCGAGCACGCAGAGGCGCTTTACGCTCTTGGGCATCACGTCCAACAGGTATTTGGGCGAGAACGGACGGTAGAGGTGAACCGAAATAACGCCGACCTTTTCGCCTTTGGCGCGCAGGTAATCGACGGTCTCGCGCAAGGTTTCGGTAACGGAACCCATCGCGATGACGATGTTTTCGGCATCGGGCGCACCGTAGTACGTGAAAGGCTTGTATTCACGGCCCGTAATCTTCGTGATTTCCTTCATGTAGTCGTTCACGATGTCGGGAATGGCATCGTAATACGGGTTGCAGGCTTCACGCGCCTGGAAGAATACGTCGGGGTTCTGCGCCGTGCCCTTCGTAACCGGATGTTCGGGATTGAGCGCACGGTCGCGGAAGCCTTGCAGGGCTTTCATATCGACAAGACCTTTGAGGTCTTCCATATCGATGGCTTCGATTTTCTGGATTTCGTGCGAGGTACGGAAACCGTCGAAGAAATGGCAGAACGGCACACGGCCCTTGATGGCGGCCAAGTGGGCTACGCCGGCCAAGTCCATGACTTCCTGCACCGAAGCCGACGCGAGGAACGCGAAACCGGTCTGACGCGTGGCGTAGATATCGGAGTGGTCGCCGAAGATGGAGAGCGCATGGGCGGCAATCGTACGCGCCGTTACATGGAATACGCCGGGCAGCAATTCACCCGCGATTTTGTACATATTCGGGATCATCAACAACAAGCCCTGCGAGGCGGTGTAGGTCGTGGTCAACGCACCGGCCTGCAACGAACCGTGTACGGCACCGGCCGCACCCGCTTCGGACTGCATTTCCAATACGCGGACTTTGTCGCCGAACATATTCACACGACCGGCCGCCGCCCAATCGTCGATATGCTCCGCCATGGGCGAAGACGGCGTGATGGGATAGATAGCCGCCACTTCGCTGAACATAGAAGCGACGTGCGCCGCGGCTTCATTCCCGTCACATGTCATGAATTTCTTTTCTTTTGCCATGATTTATTAGGGTTTTTATAATTTATTTCCGTTTATTTTAACTTGGGTTCCAAGGCGGCGAACACGGTCGCGGCCTTTTTGTTTTCGTAAAGGATGTCGTGCACCGCTTCCAATATCGGCATGGCTATCGGCATCGCGCGTTTGATGTCGTGGACGCAACGGCTCGCATAATAGCCCTCGGCCACCATCTTCATTTCCAAAATGGCCGAACGCACGGAATAGCCCTGCCCTATCATGTTGCCGAACGTGCGGTTGCGGCTGAACTGGGAATAGGACGTGACGAGCAAGTCGCCGATATAGGGCGCCGACGCCAGGTTGCGGTGGATGTGATGGACTTCCTTGAGAAAGACGTTCATTTCCTCCACGGCATTGGCCACGAGCACGGCCGCGAAATTGTCGCCGTAGCCCAGACCCTTGGCGATACCGACGGCCAACGCATAGACGTTTTTGATGACGGCCGCGTATTCGATGCCGTAAACGTCGTCGCTCAAACGGACGTGGACGTAACGGCACGTGAACAGGTCGGCGAAATACTTGGCCGTGGCTTCATCGACCGAAGCCGCCGTCAGATACGTCAACCGGCCCAAGGCCACCTCTTCGGCATGGGACGGCCCGCTGATAACGGCCATGTCGCGTTCGGCGATATGCCAACGGTCGCGCAGGTACTCGCCCACCACCTGGTTGGTCTGCGGGATGATGCCCTTGGTGGCCGAGCAGACTTTCTTGCCCGCCCAAGCCGTATCCGGCAAAGCCTGCAACGTATCTTCGACGAAGGCCGACGGCACCACGAGCACGACCGCTTCCACGGCCTCCACCACGGCCTTCAGGTCGTGGCTCACGCGCAAACGTTCCTTGGGGAACTCCAAGCCGGAGAGGTACAGCGCGTTGACGCCGTTCGTCTCCAAACTCTGCTTGATTTCCGGTTCACGCACCCACCAATGCACCTCCTCCACGTTGTTGAGGAGGATTTTCACGATGGCCGTGGCCCAGGAACCGCTGCCGATAACCGCTACTTTCCGCATTACAGACCCAATACGCATTTACCTTGTTCGTAATAGATATCCTTCGGGATATCGGCACCCGCGATGCGGTCCAAATCCGCCTGCAGGTCGGCGTTCACGACGCTCTTTTCGGCAATCCAGGCCGTAAGCCCGTCATAGTCGCCCTCGGCCTGCACTTTCAGGATGTCGGCCAAGAGGGAGGCCGCCGCCGCTTTCATCTTCTCCACGTCCACCGTGTAGAGGCCGTCTTCCGAACGCGTGAACACGCCCCGGTCGGCCATATAGTTGAAGCAAAGCATATTGGCCTTGCCGTGCGCGCTGGCGGCGCCGAAACGTACCGAACGGAAGATGCCGGCGAAGAACGTGATGTAGTTCTGTTCCACCGCGCCTTCGTCCAGTTCGCCCATTTCGTGCAGGCGGTCAACGAGATACAGGCCCATGATGTCGGCCTTGGCTTCCTCTATCGTGGCATAGGCTTCTTTCAGCGCCTGACGTACCGTGCCCTTGCCGTTGATCGTGTTCTTGACGCCCATGCCGTGCGCCACTTCGTGGAACGTCACGTTTTCGAAGAACGCATTGAACGCCACTTGCGCTTTCTGTTCGGGCGCCATCACCACTTCGGCTATCGGCATCATGATGCGGTCGAACTTGGCTTTCATCGCGTTTTTAAGCTGCAGTTTGCGCGTGCCTTTCTGAATGTGGACGCGCTCGTCGTTGGGCAGGTTGATGGCGATGGTCTTGCCGGCGGCATTGCAGTCGCCGCGGTACAGCACGGCGTCGTAAACGTTCATGTCCGATTCCAGACCCGGCGTCTCGGCCTTGTATTTGTCTTCCACCGGCAGGGTTTTCTGCAGGTCGGGCAAGAGCGCGGCGAATTTGTCCAACTTCGCGCTCCAATCCGCGTCCTTAATCAGCAGGAAGGATTCGTGCGCGTTCTTGTAGCCGAACAGCGCGTCTTCGTAGTTCTCGATGGGGCCTACGACGAAATCGAACTTATAGTCTTTGACGTCCATCCAAGCCATGTCGCTTTCGAAGTAGTCGTCGCTGCGGAGCGCCTTGGCCCGCAGGTTCAGATAGTTCTTGAAGCCTTCGTGGTCGCAGAGCGCGGCGGCTTTTTCCAACAAATCGGCCGCCTTTTCGATTTGTTCGGCAAAGGCTTCGTGGTAGTATTTAACCACGAGTTGGCCGTTTTCATCGCGACGCAAGACCGTGTAGCCCGACGTCTTGGCGGCATCGTCCAAGGCCTCGAACTCCTCTTTCGTCATGTCGGTGGGATAGAAACCCGCGCCCGCCGGCTTTTCGCCCACGCCTTCGATAAACGGGGCGTTATCGTCCAGACGGTTCCACGGGCCGTAGTTGATGTCGGCGAACGTGCGCAACGTATCGTTGTCGATGGCCGCTAAAAAGGCGTCTTTATCGGGGCCGTAGGCTTCGAGCCAAAACAATTCGTCCATGATTTCGGCCGCGTCGCACAGATAGGTCAGCATCTGTTTCTCGTCGGCCGTCAGGCCACTCAGGTCGGCCGTCAACGGCACCTTGGCGAAGCCCATGACGACCTCCGGCTGCGTTTTCTTCTTGGAGCAGCAACCGGTAAACATAAACAGGGCGCACAAGCCCGTCAAAAACCACATTTTTTTCATCCTCGTATGATTTTGTATTGATGGCAAACTTAAATAAACTGACAAAGATACTAAAAAAAATCCTATTGCACCATAAGATTGCAACCGCGGATGTCGCTGCCGTCGAAGCGGCCCAATACCGTAAAGCGGCCGTCGGCTTCCTGCCGTCCCAGGTCCTGCGTGGAGATGAACGGACAGCTGTAGAGATTGGCCAAATCGATGACGTCGATGCCGCCGCTTTCGCCCGCGCCCGCCGCCCGCAGCGGGTCATAGACCGACCGCAGCCGCACGCGCATCCAGGGCGGGCAGACGAAACGGCCGTCTTCGTGCAGGTAGGCCTGCGAAAACAGCTCGCACATCCCGTATTCGGAATAGATGTGCGGCAGGCCGAATGCCTGACGGAGCACCGTATGCAGCTCGTCGCGCACGATTTCCTTGCGGCGGCCCTTCATGCCGCCCGTCTCCATGACGCGGACGTGCCTGAGCGGGAAGCCCGGCCAACCCTTTTCGGCCAGCTCCAAGAGCGCGAACGTGACGCCCAGCAGCAACACCTGCCGCCCCTCCGCCTCCGTTTGCCGCAACACCTCGGCCAAACGGTCGGTCTCGTTCAGGTAGAAGCCGTGGTAGGGCGACGGGCTGTGCGCCATGAGCGTGCGCACCATATGCACGAGCGAGGAATGCTTTTGCTCCAAATAGTTGGGCAACAGGGCCAAAAACGTATAGTCCGACACGGGGCCAAACGCATATTCGAAGCCGTGCACGCAACTTTCCTCATACAGTTGCGGTACCGCGAGCCAATGCTTGGACGTAGCGCCCCCCGTGCCGGAGCTCTCGAAATAATCGGTCGGTTCGCAGCCGTCCAACAGCACGCGGTGGCTCTTGAACAACTCGATGGGCAGGAACGGAATCCGTCCCTCGTCGGTGACGTCCGCTTCGCGCAAGGTCGGGAACACGCGCGTCACATAGTCGCGGTAAACCGGATTGTGACGGAAATGCAGACGGAACATCTCCACCGCCAGGGCCGTGAAATCCTCAGGCGTCCGCAACGCCCACAGACGCGCCGCATGGGATTGCCACTTGTTTGTATGCGTCATTTTTTATAATTTTGTTTTGCCATGCCAAAAGTACGATTTTTCCGCCTTATATGCAGCGGTCGGTTTTCCACCGCCCTTGGCCTGATGGCCGTACTATGCGGTATGGCGGGCTGTTTTGCCGGCTGCGTCAAGCCGAAAGAATTTTCCGAAATCCCGTATCTCGAATACCGTTCCGCCACCGTTTCGGGCTACATCGACCCCACCGGCGACACGGTACCCCTACTCGACCTCACGTTTTATTTCCAGGACGGGGATGGCGACATCGGCACGGACGGCGATGAAACCGTGTTATACTTCGCGTTGCAGGAAAAACTGAACGACAGCCTTTACGAACAGGTCTATGCCGTGGACGACCGGGGCGAAAGCTTCGCCATCGAATACAAATATATATTGCGTCCGATAGAACCCGTAACGGGCAACGGCGCCGTCTATGGCACGATGACGTGGCGAATGGAGGAATTTGCCGACATCGCGCGCGAATTCAACGGCCATACGATCCGGTTCGCCATTTGGCTCTTTGACCGGAAACAACAAAAAAGCAACGTGATTCATTCCGACGACCTCCGTCTTTCGGACTACCAGTTTTAGCCATGCCGAACCGAGCAAGTATATACGCAGAACGCAGCCGCATCGTCATCCTGATTTTTATCGGGGTCTTCTTCGTATTTTGGATTCGGTTGTTCTACCTGCAGATTTTAGACTCCACGTATAAGACCGACGCCGAAAACAACGCGTTCCGCAAGAAAACGCAGTACGCGGGGCGCGGCCTGATTTACGACCGCAACGGCGAACTGCTCGTTTACAACGAAGCCGTCTATGACCTGATGATTATCCCCATTCAGGCCGCCAATACCGACTGGGCGCATTTGGCCGAACTGATCGAGATAGACGAAGCGGGCGCGGTTCAACGTTACAAGAAAGCGCGCGCCTATTCGCGCTACGCCCCCTCGGTGTTCGAGAAGCAGCTTTCCAAAGAGACTTACGGCCGCTTGCAGGAACACCTTTATATGTTCCCGGGCTTCTACGTGCACTCGCGCACGCTGCGCCGCTATCCGCACGCCGTGGCCGCGCACGTGCTGGGCGACGTGGGGGAAATCAGCGAGGACGAATTGCTGAGGCTGGAACCCGAAGGCTACAAGTCGGGCGACTACATCGGCAAGAGCGGCTTGGAGAAATACTACGAAAACGACCTCAAGGGACAGAAGGGCGTGAAGATGATTATGGTGGACGTGCTGAACCGCGAGAAAGGCAGCTATAAGGACGGCGCGTTCGACTCGGCGGCCATCGCCGGCGAAAACCTCTATACGTCTTTGCACCTCGGCCTGCAGGCCTATGCCGAACGGCTGATGAAAGGCCGCCGCGGCAGCGTCGTGGCCATAGAGCCCAAGACCGGCGAGATTTTGGCCTTGGTTTCGTCGCCGGGCTACGACCCCAACCTGCTCGTAGGGCGCAAGCGCAGTCAGAACTACCAGGTGTTGCTCAACGATACGGTGAAGCCCTTGTTCGACCGCGCGCTCATGGCGTTCTACCCGCCGGGCTCCATCTTCAAGATTCCGCAGGCGCTCATTGCGTTGCAAGAGGGCGTCATCAAGCCTTATACGGGTTTTGTCTGCGACCGCAGCCTTTTGGGTTGCCACAACCACCCGTCCGCCACCTCGGTGCCGGAGGGTTTGAAAATGTCGTGCAACCCCTATTTCTATCAGGTGTTCAAACGCGTGCTGATGCAGGGCCGCAGCGACAACCGCTTTGTCGACAGCCGTTTGGGGCTGGATGTCTGGTGCGAATACATGGGCCGTTTCGGCTTCGGGCAGCAGTTGGACATCGACCTGCCCAACGTCAAGACGGGCTTCATTCCGAATTCGGCGTTTTACGACCGTATCTACGGACACAACCAATGGGCGTTCAGCACGATTTACTCGCTCAGCATCGGGCAGGGCGAAGTGGGATTGATTCCGTTGCAGATGGCCAACTTGGCCGCCACGGTGGCCAACCGCGGCTATTATATCACGCCGCATATCGTCAAGACCATCGGCGAGGCGCGGCGCGTGCCCGGACGCGACACCGCGCGGCATGAAACCGGCATCGACGCCGATTTCTTCGAGGTGGTCATACGCGGGATGTACGGCGCCGTCCATGAGGAAGGCGGCACGGCGCGCCGCGCCCGGATTCCGCACATCGCCGTCTGCGGCAAGACCGGTACGTCCGAAAACCCGCACGGCAAGGACCACTCCGTTTTCATCGCGTTCGCCCCTATGGACGACCCGCAAATCGCCATCTCGGTCTTTATCGAGAACCACGGCTTCGGCGGCACGTGGGCCGCGCCGCTCGGCAGCCTGCTGATTGAAAAATACCTGACCGACACGGTTACACGGCCCGAATTGGAACGTATGTTGGACGACGCGCTTAAACCGGTCGTGGCCAAACCCAAGCCGGCGGAACGCCCGCAGACCCGCGAGCCGCTTATGGCGCCCCTGCCGCAGATGATGCCGCAACTCGGCACCGCCCCGTTAGGCATGCCGTCCACCGGCACGCCCGCGCCCAACGTTCCGCAACCGCAACCCTCATCCCCCACACCGACCACCGAACCATGAACGAACAACGCAAAATCTGGCGCAATATCGACATCCCGCTCGTCCTCGCCTACCTCGTATTGGTGATTATGGGCTGGTGCAACATCTATTCCGCCGTCTTCGACCCCGAAATAGGCCCGACCTTCACGTTCGACACCCGCTATGGCCGACAGCTCATCTACATCGGCTTCGCCCTCGTCATCGCGTTCTTCGTGCTCTATACCAACCTGAAGATATGGACGCAGTTCGCTTACCTTTATTATGCCGTCAGCATCCTGCTCCTGATGGCCGTATTGGTGGTCGGTACCGAGATTTCGGGCGCCAAGGCCTGGATTAAAATCGGGCCGATGTCAATCCAGCCCGCCGAGTTCGCCAAATTCGCCACCTGCTTAGCCTTTGCCAAATACGCGAGCCGCCCCGACCTGAATATGCGGTTGGTCCGCAACCAAATCGTGGCCTCGCTTTGGTTCCTGCTTTCCATCGGCTTGATTTTGCTGGAACCGGACGCCGGCTCCGCCCTCGTGTTCACGGCGTTCATCTTCGTGCTCTACCGCGAGGGGATGTCCGGCAACGTACTGATTACGGGCGTGGTGGCCATCATCCTGTTTATCCTCGCACTGCTCCTCAACCAATATGTGCTGATGGGGTTGGTGGCCCTTGCGTGCGGCCTGCTCGTCGTCATCAACAAAAAGTCGTTCAAGAACATCGCGATGGCCATCGCCATCTTCCTGACATGCTGCGTGTTTATCCGTGGCGTGGACTATGCGTTCAACCACCTGAGCGACCACCAGCGTTCGCGTATCAATGTGCTGTTGGGCATAGACTCCGACCTGAAAGGCGCCGGCTATAACGTGAACCAATCCAAAATCGCCATCGGCTCCGGCGGGTTCTTCGGCAAGGGTTTCTTAGACGGCACGCAGACCAAATTCAATTTCGTGCCCGAACAAAGCACGGACTTTATTTTCTGTACCATCGGGGAAGAATGGGGTTGGCTCGGCTCCACCGTCCTGCTCGGCCTGTTCCTGTTCGTGCTGATTCGAATTATCCTGTTGGCCGAGAAACAGAAAAACGACTTCGGACGTATATACGGATACGGCGTGGCCTGTATCTTCTTCATCCATATTTTCGTGAATATCGGCATGACGATCGGCCTGCTGCCCGTCATCGGGATTCCGTTGCCGTTCTTCAGCTACGGCGGGTCGTCGCTTTGGACGTTCACGCTGCTGCTGTTCGTCTTCATCAAGATGGATATACAGCGGCACGCTTCGGTTTAAGGCCGCTATTCGATACGCCAGATGTCCTCGATGCGCCAGTCGGCCTCCACGCGCAACGTCTTGGCATAATACCAGTGTTTTTCCGGCTGACGGCGCGCCACATAGTCGCCCTCGTCCCAATGGCCGTTGTCGTTGTCGTCTTTGAACAGACGGAACGTATATTGCGCCGGCTTCAAGGCCAAAAATTCCACCATGCCTGTATCGGTCAAGCGCACCTCCTGTTTGATTTGGTCGCCCTGCATCAACTGCAACACATAGACCGAGCCCGGCTGAAGCCCCTGCATGTCCAAGGCCAAATCGCCGCCTTCCTCCGGCGCGACGACTTGCCAGCCAAAGACGGTCGTATCGTTGGGTCGCCCGAAAAAGTCGAAAACGGCGCTGTCTTGCATAAAGAACGCATAGCGGCCGCCCTCTTCCCGTTCGGTCTGCACCGCCCACGTCCAGGCATCGACGGAGCTGAGTTCAAACGGCTGCACCAGCGTATCGGTAAAGACCCTAACCGTATCGACGAGTGTGAAGGCCGCCGTATCGGCTTCCGCCAACGACAGCGTGTCGGGGCGCAGCCAAACCGTATCGCGGACGGCGCGTTCCGTCGGAACGAAACGCCATACCGCCATCCGCTCCTTGTCGATATGGTCTATCGGGAACGAAGCCTGAAATTTCAACGTGTCGGCCAACAAGAGTTTGGCCGCGGGCGCCTTTAACTGCAATGCCGCCGTGTCGGTCTTAGATCGGATGGCGTCAGCCATATATACAGATGTCGTATCCGAATAGCCGCTTACGGTCATAATCAGGTCACAGTCTTTCAGCGCATGGTTCGGGAAATGCACGACCGCCGAACGCCGGTCGGCGGCCCATTGCCAATACAACGGCATCGCCAGCTCCGTTTCCGACGTATCGGTCACTTCGATAAAGCGGATATCCTCGATGCTGTCGATGGGGTAATAGAACGTGAACGCCATTTGGTTCCGCTGCTTGTACGTCACCTCTTTCAAAAAGAAGGCGGGCAGATAATCGCGGTATAGATAGAGGTTCACGAAAGCATCCGCCTCTATCTCGGCTTCCTCCGCCGCCATGACATCGGCGAGCGTATCCGCCGCAATGGTTTCGGCGGTATCGCTATCGGCCACCGATTCGGTATAGGCGGTATAAGCGGCCGCCGCCGTATCCGCGCCGACGGTATCCGCATCGTAGGCGGCATAGGCGGCCACCCACGCCAACGAGTCGGCCACGTCCATCAGCGAATCGGCCGCCTGCATCAGCGAGTCGATCAACGCTAAGGAATCGGCCGCGCTCAACACCGCTTCCGGTATCATCTTGCGCGACGGGACACAGCTGTCGGTATAGGCCATCATTTCGGTAACGGGATCGATGCGGTAGTCTTGGTTTTCGTCCATCACGCCATAGACGTAATAACAACCTTCCTTCATGTGGATGGTCTCGAACCAACCGTCCTTATCGGCGATGGCCACGTAGTCGGGTTCGTCCTGAAACGGGAACGAGTCGGGACGGTGTAGATAGAACAACAAACGGACGTCTTTTTCGGGCTTGTAATCGACGGCTTTGAGGACGCGCCCCGCCATATACATACTGTCGATGGTGGCACCCGTGGAGAAGACGTAATGAAAATCGGGTATCGGGTTATATTCGTGCATATCGACGACCGAATTGCCGAAGCGGATGGTATAGGTATAGTCGGGCCGCAACGTGTCGTCGATTTCCACTTTGAGCTTTTTCAGGTTGCTGCTGTAAGTGACCTGATTCAACACCGGCGAAGTGTAAATCTTGTCCTGTTCGCGCAGTTCGATGAATTCGTCGAACTCCATCGTCACGGTTTTGGACTGAAAATCGACCGTACCTTGGGGCGGTTCCGCCACCAACAGCACCGGCGGCGTCACATCGCGGGGGCCGCCGCCCGGCGCGCCGCCGGGATTGGCACAGGACATCAAGGCCATCAATGCGGCCAAGACGGTCAAAATCATCGGTATAGGCGAAAAATGCTCTTTCATGCGTCGCGGCCGTTTTTTAACGCGCAAACCTCCATGCGCTCGCGGGCGCAGTCGAAATGCAATGCAAAGGTATGCGCTTTATATATAAGGAACAAGTCCTGCTGGTAATCGGGGTCGGTATTTTTGAAATGACGCGGGCACTGCTTGAGCTCGTAGCGGATGCAATAGCGGCACTGCATGAGCCACTGCCCCGGCTGACGTTCGCGCGTAATCTGCGTTACGCCGCGCCGCCGGTAAAATCGCTCGGCCCATCCGTTGGCCACGTTGGCCCGATAGTCCAACTGCGTCTGCACGCGCCCGTTTTCGTCGGTGGGCGGCAAGGGGGAGGCCGGCGGCGCGGCCACGGTGCCAAGCGCAGCGGCATGGGCGGCCACGCGCTTTTCGTACAAGGCCGTCAGCAATTCCCGACGCCGCGCGTTGAGTTCCGCAATCGGGATGAACGGCGGCGTGCCCGCCTCGAACGCCGTCCATTCAAACGGCAAGTCGCCGGTTTTAAGCATCTGCTTCAATAGGTTGTCCCGCATACGGTCGCCGTTCTCCGCCGCCGCGTAAGTGGCCGGCCATTCCAGACGCACGTCGATGCCTTCTTCGTCTTGCGCCCAAAGGGCGGCCCGCCCCGGTGCATAGGTAAACCCGCCCCGGATGGCCACGCGGCGGCTGGCCGCGCGCTCCGAGCGCAACAGTTTTTCAAACGCAAGGTCTTGGTTGCGGAACACCTGCGCCCCCTCATACAAGTCCACGTCCTTGGCCGTCTGAATCCGCACGCGGCCGGCTTTCTCCGCCCGGGCTTCGTTGAGCCCGAAGCCGACCAACTGCCGCTGCGCATCGAAGAAGCAGAGGCCGTCGCCGCTACGCAGCGGCTTGGCTGTTTCCAACAGCCAACGGCGGCCGCTTCCCGACAGCACGCGGCCGATGGCCTCGCCCATAGCCTTGGGCGTATGGAGCGACGCCTTTTCGCCCGTCGCGGCAGGGTCGATGAAATGCGTGCTGTACGGTCTGTGGAATCCTTTTTCCAAGTCCGGCTCAAAGCCCAAACGGATGCCGCCCACCGACGCCCGCCGGTAAGCGGCCGCCCCGGCCTCCGCCATCACGCGGTCCAACACGCGCCGGTAATGGGCCGTCACGTTCCGCACATAGCAGATGTCTTTGAGCCGCCCTTCTATCTTGAACGAACGGATGCCGCGCGCCGCCATATCGGCCACATAAGCGTCCAAGGCCAAATCCTTGAGCGACAGCAGGTGCAGGCCCGTTTTGAGCCGCTTGCCCGACGTATTGACCAAGTCGTAGGCCAGGCGGCAGGCCTGCGCACACTCGCCCCGGTTGCCGCTCCGCCCGAACAGGTATTCGCTCATATAACACTGCCCGCTGTAGCTCACGCAGAGCGCACCGTGCACAAAGGCTTCCAACTCCACGGGCACCGCGGCATGAATCGCGCCGATTTCATCCAAGTTCAACTCCCGCGCCAAAATCAGCCGGCTTGCGCCCGCCTCGGCCAGCATACGCGCCTTTTCGGGCGTGCGGATGTCGCACTGCGTGCTGGCGTGCCAAACCGCCGGCGGACGGTTGTCAGCCGTCAGCCAAGCCATATCCTGTATAATGAAAGCATCGACGCCGGCTTCATGGCACTGCCACGCGATACGGCAGGCCTCCGGCCATTCGGCATCCGAAAGCACGGTGTTGAGCGTCACATAGACCTTCGCCCCATAGAAATGGGCGTAACGCACGGTTTCGGCGATATCGGAAACAGAATTCCCCGCCTTGACACGTGCGCCAAAGCGGGGAGCTCCTATATAAACGGCATCGGCACCGCAGTCGATGGCGGCCTTCGCCACGGACTTATCTGCCGCCGGTGCCAGCAATTCCAAAGATTCGGACACAGGCTACGTTTGAATTAACGGGCGCTGAGCGAACCGCCGTTGGCATCGCCCACGCGCGTCATCGCCACGCGGAAGCCAATCCAGTCGGCACTCAAATCCTGTTCCAAGTAGCGGCGCGTACCCGGCGAGAGGTAATAGGCGCGGTCTCTCCAAGAGCCACCCTTTACGACGCGGGAACGGTCGGTAATCAAAGAGTTCTTGCCGTATTCATACATCAAGGACGTCGTGGAGGTCGATTCCCCTTCCGGCTTCGCCAACCAGTCGTCCACGAGGTCGGATTCCAAGTCGCCATCCACATAGTTGCGGTTGTCGGCCTGGTTGAAGTTGCGGCGGTTGGCCAATTCCTCGTCCGTAAATTCGCGGTAGCGGATACGGCCCAGGCTATCGCGTTCGGCAATCTGGCCTTCCTCATCCAATACCACGGTCTTATAGACGTTGCCACGGTAGGGGTTCAATTCGTCGGCATCTTCCAACGTCAGCGGACGGTAAACGTCCAAGCACCATTCGGCTACGTTGCCGGCCATGTTGTAGAGACCGAAATCGTTGGGGAAATAGGAATAAACCTTGGCCGTATATTCGGCACCGTCGTTCAGCGCACCGGCCACACCCATGGCGTCGCCCGCACCACGCGTAAAGTTGGCCATCATCTGACCGCGGTACGGATTTTCGGCGGCACGGACACCCGCACCGTTCCACGGGTAAATCTTACGTTCCAATATACGTTCCTGCGCACTGTTGCCTTTCAGGGCCAAAGCCGCATATTCCCATTCGGCTTCGGTCGGCAGACGCAGTTTTTCGATAAACATACCGTCGGCCTTGCGCACGGCACGCGTCTTCTGCGGGGCGTTGGGGTTCAAATCCTGCAAGCCCTTGTTGACGATACCGACATACTGACCGGCCAAATAGGCTTCGGTATTGAAGTTGTTGTCGCTCGTCTGCGCCAGTTCCAGCTTGATGATATGCGCGTCGATGAGGATTTTCTCGTTGATACGGTCGGTACGCCAGGAGCAGAAATCGTTGGCCTGTTCCCACGTAACGCCCACCACCGGATAATCGGCATAGGCCGGATGCACGAAATAGTTTTCCGTCATCCCGTCGCGGAAACCGCCGATGGAGTTCCACGACAATACGTCGGGACGCGCCTGGTTCACGACCTCGGGATAATCCTGGCCGTAAATCCGTTCGAGCCAGTAGAGGTATTCGTTATAGTCCTTGTTCGACGTTTCAACCTCGTCCATGTAGAACGAGCTGACCGTAACCGGACGCGGACGGTTGTTGTGTTCGTACATCATGTCTTCCTGCGTGTTGCCCATCATGAACCGACCGCCTTCGATGAACACCATGCGAAGGGGCACCGGCTGGTGATAGTTGTTCACGACCTGATAACCGCCCCACTTGGGATCGTTGATAGCCCAACCCGTGGATTGCGATTGCTGGCTCGAACTACTGCAGGAAACCAAAAGGCCGGCAAGCAGGATACCGCTTACCGCCCAACCCATTTTCTTAGCCATTTTTCTTATCATCGTTCGCCTTTATTTTCTATTCTTAAATTCCGTTGCGCTAAACGCAAGCGTGCAAATATACAATATTTTCACTTAATTAGAAAGCGGGACACGGTACCGCCTGCACCTTAAGCATCTTCTGTTTTTCCGGACAAGGCAGACGGAAGCCCAGCGAAACCTCGTGCGCACCGCCGCTCTTGCGGAGTTGCGACAGGCCGACATCGTAGCTGTAGGCTATCCGGACACCCTTGTATTCAAATCCCAACAACGCGATCAAGGCATCCGAATTCGTGAAGTTGTGACGGTACCAAACGCCGATGACCATCGGATAAACATTAAGGTAAACGCCGTAACTCAATTCTTCGAACTTGCCCTGCTGCGTGAAAATCAAATTGGGCGAAAGGCTGATGTCCTTTTCGCTCCGCTTCGTGTTGTAAACTTTCCTGAAATAAATGACGCCGCCCACGTGCGCCGTGTATTTGATGGCCAAACGCTGCACGCCCATGAAGCCCTCGTCGGGCCGGCTCAAATGATCGACCGACACGCCCACATAGAAATTGTCGTTATAGGCGAGCGCGCCGACGGTGAAATCCGCGTAATGGCGGTCCAACGGCGTTTGCGAAAGGTCTTCGTCGGTGGTGGGACGCACCAGGCCCAACATCGGGTCGAACTGGTCGGGGAACGTCAGCGACGTCCAATTGGCGTAACGGTTTACGTAAGCCGCCTCGGCCGCCAAGCGCAACGAGAAACTCCGCCCCAGCTTGAAGCGGTACGAATACATGACCGAAGCGCTGATATTCCGATAGGTACCGCCGCCCTGGATGTCGGCGAACACCTTGGCGCCCAAACCGCCGCGGATGGCCTGGATATGCTGGTCGTAGGAAACGCTCATCGTGGAGAAACCGCCGCCGATATTCGGCCACTGGTTGCGGTAGCCCAGGTTGATGCGCGGGCATTCGTTGGCGCCGGCGAAAGCCGGGTTGATATAAAGCGGATGCGCGAAATACTGCGAGAAATGCGGATCCTGCGCCCGCACGACGGCGAAGCCCAGAAAGCACATCACACACAGCAGCACTTTGATGCCTATGCCCATATGGCGGTTATTGCGCACTTCCATTGCCTATTTATACCCAAACTAAGAAACTGCAAATATAGGTATTTTCCACCATTATATGAAACTCCGCCATGCGATTGCCGGTGAAAAACTACAGAATTAACTGATTATCAGTTGTTAGAAATTAACAGAACGACCGCCGAAGCCGAAGCGCCGCGCTCCTCCCCCTCGAAGCCCATCTTTTCGGTGGTCGTGGCCTTGACGGACACCCGTTCGACGGGCACCGACAGGTGGTCGGCGATGTTCTGCCGCATCTGCGGGATATAAGGCGCTATTTTAGGCCGTTGCAGACGCAAGGTCGCATCGAGGTTGCCGACGCGGTATCCGGCCTTGCGGATGAGTTCATAGACTTTTTCCAACAGGATGCCGCTGTCGATGTTCTTGTAGGCCGGGTCTTTGTCGGGAAAATGCTGGCCGATGTCGCCCAAGGCCAAAGCCCCCAACAGCGCGTCGCACAGCGCATGATAGAGAACGTCGGCATCGGAATGCCCGAGCAGACCGTATTCGTGCGGGATGTTGACACCGCCCAAAATGAGCGGCCGCCCCGCCTGCAACACGTGGGCGTCGTAACCGTAACCGATGCGAAAATCCGTCATGAAGGATGCGGGCTTAGTCGGCCATCTGC
>CAMWIS010000016.1 GCA_947174375.1 uncultured Bacteroidales bacterium | reverse complement strand
GTTTAACCCGGTTTCCCGCCTTGCCATTGTGGTGGGGCGGGGAGCCGAAATAGGAGGAATATAATTATGAAAGACAATAATAGACACCACAATCCACGCTATCTATATGGTAGCATTTATATATGGATTTTATGCGTCGTTTTCTGTATGACAAGTGGCACCGCCTTTGCCGCCTATCTGGAAAATGTTCCCGTAACGCTGACACAACCGGATGGAACGGTCATAGAGTGTTTGGCAACGGGAGACGAATACTACAATTGGGTACACGACAAAGACGGTTATACGATTGTCCAAAATCCGACGACCGGCTACTATTGCTATGCCATCCTACAAGGGGATGAATTGGTGGCATCGCAATACGTTGTCGGGAAAACCAATCCGTTGAATACTTCCCTTAAACCGCATGTCAATATTTCCTTAGAGAAAATTTCGGCACAGCGTGAAAGTCTCATGCAAAATATGCAGAAAAAATCCCCGCATTCAGCGGCCAGAAGCACTAATAAGCCTTGTACTGGCACGCTTAACAACATTGTTGTATACATACGATTTAAAGACCAAACGGAATTCCCTGCCGAACAAACTAAATACACATCCATGTTTAACAGTGAAACGGGTAATTCCATGAAAAATTATTTCCGCGAGATTTCTTATAAGAAATTAACTATCAATTCTCATTTTTACCCGACCAACAATGGCACCACGATTCTGTCTTATCAGGATTCACATGAACGCAACTATTACTGCAAATATAATGACAAATCGAATCCCATAGGATATACCGACGATGAGCGTTTTGATCGAGAGGACGCTCTTATCTCTAATGCAATAAATTATATAAAAGCGCAAATTCCCTCATCATTGAATATAGATTGCAATAATGATGGCTATGTGGATAATATTTGTTTTATTGTTAGAGGAGATGCAATCTATGCACCCAATGGCAGTAATACTATCTTATGGCCACATCGCTCTGTCCTTTATAGCAATAGCATCAACTCTAAAGTCGTTGTTAATTATAATTTCCAATTAGAATATTATCTACTAAACATAAAAGGGAATGGTGTGCTATGTCATGAAATGGGGCACACATTTGGCGCTCCGGATCTTTACCACCAAGCTAGCGATGCTTATCCTGTTTCCACTTGGGATCTCATGGCACATAATGCGAACCCACCGCAGTATATGGGTGCTTATCTGAAATATAAATATACCCAATGGATTGATAGTATACCCTCTATTACTGCGCCTGGCATTTATACGTTAAATCCGTTATCCGCCGCTACCAATAATTGCTACAAAATCCCATTGGAGGGCACAACGGAATATCTCGTATTGGAATATCGACAACGCGGCGGGACTTTCGAGACAGCGATTAATAGTATCAGCAATGGATTGCTCATTTACAGAATCAATGAGAAGTACCACGGCAATTTTAATGGCAAAGGATATGGGGGCACGAGCGATGAAGTTTATATTTTTAGACCCGGCGAAATGTTTTCAACACAAGGCGAAATTTCAAAGGCTAATTTTTCAGATACCTATAAAAGAACTGAGTTCAATAAATCGACTGACCCAAAATGTTTTATGTCGGATGGCAGCATAAAAGACATCTATATAAAAGGTATTAAAGAAAACCCGGATGGTACTTTGAGTTTCGGATTCGGTTATTGCGGCAATGATGACAAAGTTTTTGAGAACACAAGCAGTTTGCCCGCTAATACCGATGTAAAGGGGAGCATCCGCACTACAGGAACCGTTGTTGTTAAAGCAACAGACAATGTCGTTTTCAAAGCGACAGACTATGTTGAATTGGGGACGGGCTTTGAGGTCAAAGAAGGAGGAGCGATTTCTGTCAATGTAACAAGTTGTAAACAATGAAAGGAGTTTAGCCATGAAAAAATACGGATTTCTCATACTCGCGGTGGCTTTATTGGCTGGCGGTTGTCAACACGAACCCATCGACAAGCAAGAAGCCGATGCCATTGTCACCAAATACATTAAAAAGAATTTCAAATCTAACGATAATACTGAACGCGCTGTATGGTATTACAATGGATTAGAGGAAGAACGGATTGAATTGTCGTGTCCATATGAGGAGGACGAAGACATTATAGCGGAGAATGCTTTCGTTTACTACATAGATGAAAACTGGAATATGGGAGACCGTTTCCTTCATCCGCACCGAATCATCCTTGTACAGAAAAAAAACGGGAGATACACTGTATTTCAACGTTCAACATCTCCATATACTAGTTCTTACGAAGATTGGACATTGCTTTTTTTCTTTGTAAATGGGGAATTTTGGAATTAAGCATAGTGTTAGTTGAATAGCCTTATCCCCGTCCGGCCAAGCCTTTTGCGTCGGGCGGGAGGGTTTAGGAAACAACGAAAAGAACTCAGACCATGAAAAGAATCAATTCTATCTACATTGGTTTTATTGCAATGCTTTTGTGTGCAGGGTGCTATCACACCACCATTTGCCCGGCTTTTCAGATAACGGACTTCACTTACGGGCCATTCGAATATGCTGGAGAGGTGTTAATCTATTGCAATACGGACAACGATTCAGTGATTTCATTTTATTGTGGCGCTGTTGATGCCTCCAAGGCGCGGAAAGAGCTTGGCCTCCCGAAATCTTGCGGTGCCTATGCCGAACAAATTTTGACTTCCGGCCAAGACACTATCCGATATCATCATATGGCCATAGTTTGTCCCTCTTGCGAACCACCGGTATGGATTGAGGAATCTTCAAACATAGAAATATCCATAGATGGATCTTTTTTTAGTTTCGGATACTATGAGAGTGATATCCGTGATGAGACCACAGAATATGCTCGGATTCTGCCCGAATGGACGGCGGTCGATGGAACACGCTACACGGAAGTCTATCATCTGCTTGACTCGGAAACATCCTTGTACCTCGCCCCCGGCTACGGCATCGTACAAATCGAAACGCCTGACAAAACCTACTATCTGCAACACGAAAACCAGTAAACCTCCCCGTCCGGCCAAGCCTTTTGCGTCGGGCGGGAGGGTTTAGGAAAAAACTGTTTATCGGGCATATCAGAATGTAAACCGGCTTTTAAAGTCCTTGAACGGGGCATAGACCCCGTCTTTGGGCGAAAGCAACGGTTGGTCGATGCCGTAAGCGGCCAACGGCCAGTCTATCCGCAGGTCGGCATCGTTCCACGGCAGACCGCCCTCCGTTTCGGGCGCGTAAGGGGCCGTGACCTTATACGTAAAGACCGTATCGTCGCAGAGGCTCAGAAAGCCGTGCGCCATACCGGCCGGCAGGAAGAACTGCCATTTCTCGTCGGCGTTCAGTTCCACGCCGTACCACCGTCCGTAAGTGGGCGAGCCCACCCGCAAATCGACGGCCACATCCCAAACCGCCCCGCGCACCACGCGCACGAGCTTGGCCTGCGCCTGCGGCGGCGTCTGAAAATGCAAGCCGCGCAACACGCCCTTGGATGAACACGATTCGTTGTCCTGCACGAACTCGGCGTGCAGACCGGCGGCTTCCCACGTCCGCTTGGCGTAACTCTCCATAAAATAGCCGCGGGCGTCGCCGAAAACCCGGGGCCGCAGCAACAGCAGCCCCGGAATATCCGTTTGTTTGATTTCCATGCTTAAAACCTATACGTGTACGCATTCGCCGTAAGCGATGGCCACCGCCTCCATCAAGCCTTCCGACATACTCGGGTGCGGATGGACGGCATGGATGATTTCGGGGCCCGTGATGCCCTTCTCCATAATCATCAAGGCCTCGCCTATCATTTCGGTCACGTGGTCGCCGATCAGGTGGCAACCCAGCATCTTATCGGTCTTGGCGTCGAAAATCACCTTGACGAAGCCGTCGCGCAGACCGCCCGCCGTGGCCTTACCGGAAGCCGTGAACGGGAATTTGCCGATTTTGAGTTCATAGCCGGCTTCGGTGGCTTTCTGCTCGTTGAGGCCGATGGAGGCCACTTCCGGCGTCGTATAAGTGCAGCCCGGCACCTTGCCGTAATCGAGCGGCTTGGGGTTCAAGCCCGCGATGTGTTCCACGCAAATCAAGGCTTCGTGCGAAGCCACGTGCGCCAAGGCCTGACCCGGCACGATGTCGCCGATGGCGTAGTAGCCCTCCACCGACGTGCGGTAGTATTCGTCCACCTGCACCTTGCCGCGTTCCACGGCTATGCCGCATTCTTCCAGGCCGATGTTCTCCACGTTGGTGACCACGCCCACGGCCGACAACACGATGTCGGTTTCGATGACTTCTTCGCCCTTCTTGGACGTGACATAAACCTTGCAGCCTTCGCCCGTCGTATCGACTTTCTCAACGGTCGTGCCCGTAAGCACCTTCATGCCGTTTTTCTTGAAGCAACGCGCCAGCTGCGCCGAAACGTCGGCGTCTTCGACCGGCACCACGGCCGGCATGAATTCGATGAGCGTAACCTGCGTGCCGAGGCTTTGGTAGAAATGGGCGAACTCGGAGCCGATGGCGCCGGAGCCCACCACCACCATGCGCTCCGGCAGATGATCCAGCACCAAGGCCTCGCGGTAGCCGATAATCTTACGGCCATCCTGCGGCAGGGCCGGCACCTGACGGCTGCGCGCACCCGTGGCCAGGATGATGTGCTTGGCCTCCAACGTCTCGGTGCCGCCGTCGTTCAGACGCACTTCCACCTGCTTGCCGGGCTTGACGCGCCCTTCGCCGGCCACGACGTCCACTTTATTCTTGTTGAGCAGATAGGCGATGCCCTTGCTCATCGTTTCGGCCACGCCACGGCTGCGCGCCACGATGGCCGCCATGTCGGGCTTGAAATCCCCGGCCACGACGCCGTACTGCGCGGCGTGTTTGACATGGGTGAATACTTCGGCGCTCTTCAACAAGGCCTTGGTGGGAATACAGCCCCAGTTCAGGCAGATGCCGCCCAATTCGGCGCGTTCCACCACCGCCGTCTTGAATCCCAGTTGCGCGGCGCGGATGGCCGCCACATAGCCGCCGGGGCCGCTGCCCACAACGACGATATCGTATGAAATCATAGCTTTTTCAGTTTGTTCGTTTATATACTCAATAACCTCAACTTACCGGATAAGCCGATAGGTGTCGGTGGCGATGACCTTTTCCTCGTCCGTGCTTACCAACAACACTTTCACTTTGGAGTCGGCCGCGGAAATGACCGTGTCTTCGCCGCGCAAGCCGTCGTTGATTTTCTTGTCGAGCGAAACGCCCATAAATTCCAAGCCTTCACAAACCCGCGCGCGGACGTGGAAGTCGTTTTCACCTATGCCGCCCGTAAAGAGGATGATGTCGGCACCGCCCATCGCCGCCGCATACGCGCCGATGTATTTCTTAACGCGGTAGATGAACATATCCAAGGCCAGGCGCGCGCGGTCGTTGCCGGACTCGGCCGCCGCCCACAGGTCGCGCATATCGGAGGAAACGCCCGAAACGCCCTGCATACCGCTTTTCTTATTGAACAAGGCCGTGGCCTGGTCGGGCGTCAGATGTTCGTCCTGCATAATCGTCAGCACGACGCCCAAATCCAAATCGCCCGTCCGCGTGCCCATGAGCAAGCCTTCTACCGGCGTATAGCCCATCGACGTATCCACCGACTTGCCGTTTTGAACGGCCGCAATCGAAGCACCGTTGCCCAGGTGGCAGGAGATGATGCGCGTCTTGTTGATGTCCATGCCCGTCATGCGGCAGGCTTTCTGCGCCACGAAGCGGTGGCTCGTGCCGTGGAAACCGTAGCGGCGCATCCGCTTCTTTTCGTAATATTCGTAGGGGATGCCGTACATATAGGCGTAGTCGGGCATCGTCTGATGGAAGGAGGTGTCAAATACGGCGCACTGCGGCACGTCGGGCAGCAGGGCCTGCATCGACGTGATGCCTTTCAGGTTGGCCGGGTTGTGCAGGGGCGCGAGCGGCACGCAGGCTTCCAAATCGGCCATGACTTCGGCGTTGACCAACACGCTTTCCTTGAACTTCTCGCCGCCGTGCGCCACGCGATGGCCTACGGCGCCGATTTCGGCCACGTCTTTGATGACACCGTGCTGCGGGTGCACCAAATATTCAAGCACCCAGTTGATGCCCTCGGCATGGTCGGCCACCGGCTTGCTGACCTTGAGTTTATCCTTGCCCTTGGCCTGATGCGTCAGGTCGGCATGATCCAGACCGATGCGTTCCACCAAACCTTTGGCCAACAAATCGGTTTCCTCTTCGGATTTCATTTCTATCAACTGATACTTGATAGACGAACTCCCGCAGTTCAATACTAAGACTTTCATGGTATATCTGATGTTTTTATTTATTCCTTAATCAATGACGCGTTTTATTCATCTTCGGCATGGTCGATGCGCTCGATTTTCTCCAAGCCCTCTATGCGGCCGAGCCGGTCGATAATCGCTTGCAGATGCTCCGTATCGCCGATATAAAGCATGATTTTACCCTCCAGCATACCCTCCGAAGCCGTAAACGAGAGTGAACGCATATTGACCCTGTCTTCGCCGGAAAGCACCTCCACGATGTCCTTGACGATGCCCATGATGTCGAAGCCGTGCAAACGCAAGCCCGTCAGGAACGTCACGGCCTGGTCTTTCTTCCATTTGGCCTTGACGATGCGGTTGCCGTATTGCGACATGAGTTCTATGCCGCGCGGACAGTTCGTGCGGTGTACTTCGATGCCCTTGTTCGGCATCATGATGCCCACCACGTCGTCGCCCGGAATGGGATGGCAACATTCGGACACGTAATAGCGCAGCTTGTGGATTTCCTCGCCCAGCACCAGCGTCTCCGGCTTGCTCTTGACCTGTTCCTGTATGGCGTCCTGCAAGTCGATATCCTTGCCCTTGGGCGAGGTTCGGAACAGATTCGTGAACCAGTTGCCGTGCTTTTCGTCGGCCTTGAACACGCGGCGGATATCGGCCTCCGAGAAATGACCGATGGCCGCCTCGTAGTAAAGACGCGAGCGGTTCAGCACCGCCAGCCCCTGCATGAGCCGGTGTTCCATTTCGTCGTTGAACGGCACGGGCACGGCCTCCATCCAGCCCTTGACCAAGGCCCGTCCCTCGTTGAAATAGCGCGCGTGCTCGTCGCGCAGCCATTGCCGTATGCTCGACTTGGCCCGCGAGGAAACGACATACTGCAACCATTCTTCCTTGGGTTGCTGCGTCTTGGACGTAATGATTTCAACCTGGTCGCCGTTTTTGAGCGGATGGTTGATGGGCTCCAACTTGTGGTTGACCTTGGCGCCGATGACCGACAACCCGATGTCGGAATGGATATGGAACGCGAAGTCCAATACCGTGGCGCCGGCCGGCAGCGTCTTCAACTCGCCCTTAGGTGTATATACATATATTTCACCGGCGAAGAAATTGAGGCGGAAGTCGCGCAGGAAGTTGAGCGCGCTCTTTTCGTCGGCCTGTTCCAGCATCTCGCGGATTTTGCCGAGCCAAAGATCCAAGCCCGAATCTTTAGGAATAACGCCCTCGTTCTTGTATTTCCAATGCGCGGCATACCCCTTTTCGGCTATTTCGTCCATTCGGCGGGAGCGGATCTGCACCTCGACCCAACGCCCCGTATGGCTCATGACCGTGGTGTGCAAGGCCTCGTAGCCGTTGGCTTTCGGGCTGGCGATCCAGTCGCGCAACCGCGCCGGATTGGGACGGTAAAGCCCCGTGACGAGCGAATAGACCTTGTAGCAGTCGTCCTTTTCCTTTTCTATGGGCGAATCCAGCACAATGCGTATCGCGAACAGGTCATAGACTTCCTCGAACGGCACGCCCTTTTTCTTCATCTTGCCCCAAATGGAGCAGATGGACTTGACGCGGCCGGTAATGGAAAATTGCAGGTAGGCTTCGTCAAGGCTCTTGCGGATGGGCGCGACGAACTCGTTGATGAAACGCGCACGCTCCGATTCGGTTTCCTTGATTTTGTTGGCGATACTGGTATATATTTCCGGCTCGGTATATTTCAGCGCCAAGTCTTCGAGTTCGCTTTTAATCGTGTACAAACCCAACCGGTGCGCCAACGGCACATAGACATTGATGGTTTCGGACGAAATCTTGAGTTGCTTGTCCTTGGCCATGGAGTCGAGCGTCCGCATATTGTGCAGACGGTCGGCCAGCTTGATGAGGATGACGCGCACGTCGTCCGACAGCGTGAACAGGATTTTCTTGAAATTCTCGGCCTGCAACGAAACCGTTTGGTCTTGGTCGAAAATGGTGTCGATTTTCGTCAAACCGTCCACAATCCGCGCCACCGAAGCGCCGAAGCGTTCCTCTATGTCCGATAGCGTGTATTCGGTGTCCTCCACCACGTCGTGCAACAGGGCGCAGACCACGGCCGTGGGCCCCAGGCCGATGTCGGCCACCACGATACGCGCCACCTCCAACGGATGGAAGATATAGGGTTCGCCCGACTTGCGCCGCGTATTGGCATGGGCGGAAACGGCCAGCTCAAACGCATTTTGGATGTCGGTACGCTCCTGTTCGCTGATGTCGCGGCGGAAATAGCGGAAAATCGTTTCGTACTTTTCCTGTATCTCCCGCTTTTCGCGTGCTTCGTCTATCACATACATCACTTATCTCTCCTCTGTTTCGCTTTTCTTTATTCCGGGTGACCCTACGGGCGCGCCCGCATCATCGCGGCATTTCAAACACTTCCAAGTCGTAGAGCCGCTTGCCGTCTATCTTGAAGCGCAAGGCCGTCTTGAGTTTGTGGAAACCCGAATCGCCGGCCGCCCCCGGATTGAAATACATCAAGCCGTGCGCGTCGTCCCGCATGACCTTCAAAATATGCGAATGCCCCGCCACGAAGATATCGGGTTTCTCCTGCCGCAGCCGCGCCGCGATGCCGGGCGCGTAGTGCGCGGGGTAGCCGCCTATGTGCGTCATCATGACCTTGCAGCCCTCGCATTGGAACACGGCCACTTCCGACAGTCGGGCGCGCACGCGCCAATCGTCTATGTTGCCATAAACGGCCGTCAGCGGCTTGAACCGCATCCAGGCGTCCAACGTAGGTTCGTTGCCCACGTCGCCGGCGTGCCAGACCTCGTCGCAGGCCTGTAAAAACGCCTGCACCTCGGCCGAAACGCTGCCGTGCGTGTCGGATATGACGCCCACCCGTTTCATTTAACGCAGACGGTCGGACGAACGTACCAATTCCTCGTCATGACGGATGCCGCGCAACGCAAGCCCCATGAACACGAGCGACACCAACGGCATATAGACCGCCCAGCGGTATTGCACGAGCGACACTTCCCAGTCCCGTCCGGGGAACATACCGGCCGCCGCCTTATCCAAGCCCAACAGCATCAGTCCCACGAACAGCACGAGCACGAGCGAGACGATACGCGCCCACTTCATTTGCCGCGTCCGGTGCCGGTACGAGAACAGGATGAACGCCATGCCGGCCAACAGCAGCACCGTCAAGACGGTAAAGCCGATAAACCAAATGTCCGCGCCCTTGTAGGCCTCCATAAAACCGCTTACGCCCGTCAGATTCAAAAACGAGGGCGCATTGCCCAACGGGTTCACGACGGCGAGCGGAAAGAAGAACATGACCGAAAGCGCGGTCATCGCCAGCAATAAGTACAGAGACTGAATGCGTTGTATCATAATTACATCAAATTTTCAAGCCTTGGTTACAAGAGGGTAAAGTTACGCATTTTTTTCATTTCCAATAGGCTTTCTTTTTCAAAAAATATTCGTATCTTTGCATTCATCATTGGCCGTTCGCCAAGTTCGCCCACTGATTCCTAAATTTATAAACCTGAAATCATTTCTAATCAATTCCCTATTTTATGCTTAATATTTTGGATCTGAACGCGATGAGCGCAGCCGAATTGAATGATACGGCGCGACGGTTCAACCTGAAGAATTTCGAAAAATTAGCCCGTACTGATTTAATTTACAAAATATTGGACGCTCAGGCCCTGGATGAAGTCCGCAAAAAGGCGGAAGCGACCGCCAACCCGACGCAAGCGACTGCGGAACCGGCGGCCGAGGCCGCGGCCACCCCGACCGAAACCGAGGGCGAAGGCGGCGAAGTGAAACGTAAAAGAGGCCGCCCGAAAGGCAGCCGCAACAAGCCCAAGGACGAAAACGGCCGTCCCATCGAAACGACGGAAGAGGTACCGGTATTGAGCGCCCCCATCCTCAAACGGCGCACGCGCATCAGCGACACGCCGGCGGCCTCCTCCAACCCGTCCAAACGCATCGCCACGCCGACGGCTACACCGGTTGCGACCAAGCCGGCGGTACCCGACCTCAACAACGACCGCTTCGAAATGCCCGCGCCGCCCGTCCGGCCCATGGAAGAATCCGACACGTTCATCCCCAAGCCGATGAACGCCGAAGCGCGGCCCGTGCCGGCGGCCAACGCGGCCCAAATGGATGAAACGGCCATGTGGGGTACGATCGAGGAGGATAACGACAACACGCCCATGCCCGATATGGGCGCCATGCCGCAGACCGAACCGCAAGCCGGCTACAACCGCTACGGCAACCGCAACGATTACGCGCCCGTCCGCAACGACTATCCGCAAGCGCGGGGCGATTATCAGAACCGCAACAACGATTTCGCTTACAATTTCGAGAACTTCGTAACCTACGAGGGGGTTTTGGAAACGATGCCGGACGGCTTCGGCTTCCTGCGCTCCTCGGATTACAACTACCTCAACTCGCCCGACGACGTATATATCTCCCCGCAACAAATCCGCTCGCTCGGCCTCAAGACCGGCGACACGATTGAGTGTACGGTACGACCGCCGCGCGAGGGCGAAAAATATTTCCCGATGGGGAAACTGCTCTCCATCAACGGCTGCAAGCCCGAAGACATCCGCGACCGCATCGCGTTCGACCACTTGACGCCGCTGTTCCCCGAAGAAAAATTCAAATTGACCGGCGCGCCCGACCATTCGCTCTCGATGCGCCTCATGGATATGTTCACGCCCATCGGCAAGGGGCAGCGCGGTTTGATCGTCGCGCCGCCTAAAACCGGTAAGACCGTGTTGTTGAAAGAATTGGCCAACGCCATTTCGTACAACCACCCGGAAGTGTATATGATTATCCTGTTGATTGACGAACGTCCGGAGGAAGTGACCGATATGCAGCGCAGCGTAAGGGCGGAAGTCATTTCGTCCACGTTCGACGAGCCGGCCGAAAAACACGTCAAAATCGCCAACATCGTGTTGGAAAAGGCCAAACGTTTGGTGGAATGCGGCCAAGACGTGCTCATCGTCCTGGACTCCATCACGCGCTTGGCGCGCGCCTACAATACGGTAAGCCCCGCCTCGGGCAAGGTGCTCTCCGGCGGTGTGGAAGCCAACGCCCTGCAGAAGCCCAAGCGTTTCTTCGGCGCGGCGCGTAACATCGAAAACGGCGGCTCGCTCACGATTGTGGCCACGGCCCTGACCGAAACCAACTCGCGTATGGACGAGGTGATTTTCGAAGAATTCAAGGGGACGGGCAACATGGAAATCCAGCTGGATAGAAAGATCTCGAACAAGCGGATTTTCCCGGCCATCGACATCGTTTCGTCGAGCACGCGCCGCGACGACCTGCTGCAAGACAAGGAGACGCTGCAGAAGGTATGGATCCTGCGCAACCACATGGCCGACATGACACCGGTGGAAGTGATGGAACTGCTGCGCACGAAAGTGCCGCAGACGCGCACGAACGAAGAGTTCCTGCTGTCGATGAACGAATAAGGCCCCGGCGATACGGCCATGATTCTGTTTCCTTACTGCAAGATCAACCTCGGGCTGCAAATCGTAGCCAAGCGGCCGGACGGGTTCCACGACCTCGACACCGTGTTTCTGCCGGTGCGGGAATGGTATGACGTTTTGGAAATCCTGCCGGCCGAACGGGACGAATTTATCCTGAGCGGCGCGCCCCTGGACGGCGAGCCCGCGGACAACCTCGTATGCCGCGCCCGCGAGGCGATGCGCCGCCACTTGGCGCAGCAAGGGCGGACGCTGCCGGCGTGCAGCCTGCGGCTGCACAAGACGGTGCCCTCAGGCGCCGGCTTGGGGGGCGGCTCTTCCGACGCCACCCACACGCTTATCGGACTGAATCAGCTGTTTGAATTGGGACTTTCCGTTCCGGACATAGAAGCGCTGAGCCGCCCCCTCGGCAGCGACTGCGCTTTCTTCAGCGCAGACGCGCCCGCCCGCGCGACCGGCAAGGGCGACGTTTTGGAACGGCTTACGCCCGGGGCCGACGCCCCGCCCTGCCACCTGTGGATTATCGTGCCGCCGGTGCATATCTCCACGGCACAGGCCTATGCCGGCGCGCGGCCGCAAGCCGGCCGCCCCGCGCTGCCGCAACTCCTGGGCCGTCCCGTAGCCGACTGGCCGCAATGTATCGAAAACGATTTTGAAAAGACGCTGTTCCCGCAACTGCCGCTGCTTCGGGAAATCAAAGAGAAATTCTATGGACTGGGGGCGTTCTACGCTTCGTTGAGCGGCAGCGGCGCCGCCCTGTTCGGGCTGTTCCGCGAAGAGCCGGCCGCCGAAGCGCGCCGCGCCTTCCCCGCCGACTGCGTCAGCTTCCGAACACGTATTGCAATTCCTTCAGCCCGCAGCTGAAACGACGGCCGTCGGCCGCCTCCACCAAGGCCTGCCCGTAGTCGTCCACGCCCGTCAGCCGCGCACGCATCCGTTCCCCCATACAAATATAGGTACGTTCCTGCCCGAAGAACAGCAGGCGTTTGAGATAGGCTGCCTTATAGCGGGACAACAGGGCGGCCGACGTATGGTGCCGCAGGCGGCGTTCCAGCCGCCGGTAATCGCGTGCCGCCCGCCGGATGAACGCTTGCCGCAGGGCCGCCATATCGATCGGCGCGGCCGCATCCGTCAGCGTGCACAAGGCCGCCGGATTCGGCAGTTCGGGCGGAAACACGCGCTGGTTCACATTGACCCCCACGCCCATCACCGCCCAGGCGCAACGGTTGCCCATAACCGAGACTTCAAACAGGATGCCGCCCAATTTCTTTTCGTTTACATAGAGGTCGTTCGGCCATTTGAGGTGGAAACAGGCCGACGGCAGGCGCCGCCCGCGCGCCCACGCATCCAACGTGTGCAACATCGACAGGCTCAACGCCATATTCAACAGGAACTGGTGTTCGGCCAACAGGAAGGTAGGCTTGAACGCCAAGGAGAACAGGGCGTTCGCCCCCTTGTCGCTGCACCACACATTGCGCCCCACGCCGCGCCCGGCCGTCTGGGCCTCGGCCGTCAACGCCATCGGGAACCGCCGGTATTGCCGCGCCTCGATGCGCGCCTTGAGGACGGTATTCGTGGAACTCAAGTCCGGTTCATGGAAAATCCTCACGATACCCCGTATTTATTTGCCGTAGTGCGGCACATTCGTTTTACTCAACATCGGCACGAAACGGAAATGCCCGTGGCGGGTGCGCGTGAGCCTGCCGTCGGCCGCCTTGAAGATGCACGTCATCTCGCATTCGTCCTGCCCCACGGGCACCACGAGCCGGCCGCCCGGCTTCAATTGGTTCAGCAAGGCCACCGAGATTTCGGGCGCGGCACACGTAATCAAAATCTTATCGAAAGGTGCCTCGTCCGGCACGCCCTGGTAGCCGTCGCCGAAATACGTGCGCACCAAACTCCCCATCGCCTGCAACAACTGCTTGGTACGGAGATAGACTTCCTTCTGACGCTCAATCGTATATACCTTTGCACCCAAACGTTCCAGCACCATGGCCTGATAGCCGGAACCCGTGCCCACCTCTAAGATTTTGTTGCCGGGGCTTACGTCCAACAGCACCGTCTGCGCCAAGACCGTGGACGGCTGCGAAATCGTCTGCCCGTCGCCGATGGGGAACGCGCGGTCTTGATAGGCGAACGAATCGAAAGCCGTATCGATGAAACAATGGCGCGGCACTTCCTCTATGGCGCGGCATACCTGCCGCTTCTTCTCCGCCACCGTCTGCCTATCCAGCCCTTCTATTTCCACGCGCGCCAGCAGGTCTTCCACCATCTTCTTACGCAGTCCTTTATGTCGAAACGTATCTTCCATGACCTCTCTTACAATAGGATATCATCAAATCGTCGGCGAAAATACGAATATTCCGCAATAAAATGTAACTTTGTGGAAAATAAGAGCGACATGAACCCCATGCCCCCGCACAACACGCCCGCACCGGACGGTTCCGCCCCGCAACGCCCCATGCGTTCGCTACGGCGGCCGCTGTTGCAAGGCATCTATATCGCCGGCGACTGGCTCGCGGCCGCCGTGGCCTGGGTGCTGTTCTTCGCGTTCCGCAAGCATACCGAGGGCGTGGCGTTCGACCGACTCGACGACGCGCTGCTGCAAGACCCGACCTTTTTCCGCAGCCTGTTGCTTATCCCGCTGTTTTGGTGTCTGTGGCACAGCCTGTTCGGCTATTACCACCATATCTACCGCAAGACCTACACGCTGGATTTGAGCCAAAGCCTGAAAGCCTGTTTCAGCGGCACGCTGCTCCTGTTCTTCCTCATCATCTTAGACGATTACATCGCCCGTTATACCGATTATTATATCTACGGCGTGGCGCTGTTCGCCACCTACTTCCCGCTCTGCCTGCTCACGCGCTGGGGGCTGACGCGGCATATCCGCCGCCAACTGCGCCGCGGACGCATCGGCTTCAACACGTTGATTGTCGGCGACGGCCCCGCCGCCCGCCATTTCGTGGCACAGCTCCGACGCAAGAACCCGGACGGGCTCTGCCTGAAAGGCTATATCCCCATTCAAACGCCGGCGGCATCCGAACCATTCCCGCTCCCCCGCCTCGGCGGCCTGGACGACATCGAACAGACGCTGCACGGCCTTACGGTGGAGGAGGTTTTCGTATTCCCGGAAACGGGCGAAGAGAACGCGCTGCCGCTCATCCTGTCGCAATGCCTGGCGCCGCACCTCATCGTCCACATCCGCCCCTCGACCGAAAACATCCTGCTCGGCGCCGTCCGACACTATTCGCTACAGAGCGACCCGTTCATCAGACTTTCGTTCGACCGTATGCCGTTTTGGCAACGCTGCATCCGCCGCGGCTTCGAAATCGTGGCCTGCACCGTGGCCGGCCTCCTGCTCTCGCCGCTGTTGGTTTACGCCGCCTGCCGCGTGCGCCGTTCCTCCCCCGGCCCCGTCCTCTACAAACAGGAGCGTTTGGGTCTGCATGGTAAACCGTTCGATATCTACAAGTTCCGTTCCATGTACGTGAACGCCGAGACCGACCGGCCGCTGTTGGCCTCCGACCACGACGCCCGCATCACGCCTTGGGGCCGGATTATGCGCAAATACCGCATCGACGAACTGCCGCAACTCTACAACGTGCTCAAAGGCGACATGGCCTTGGTGGGCCCGCGGCCCGAACGCGCCTATTTCGTGGAACAAATCGTAAGGAGCGCGCCGCATTACCGGCTGTTGTTCAATGTAAAACCCGGCCTGACGTCCTGGGGCGAGACCCAATACGGCTATGCCGAAAACGTGCCCGAAATGATAGAACGCCTCGCCTACGACATGGTCTATTTGGAAAACCAGTCGCTGACGATGGATCTGAAAATCCTCCTCTATACGATCGGCGTCGTGTTCAAAGGCGAAGGACAATAGGCCTAAAACTTTGACAATTCCGTAAAAAGTTATATTTTTGCCGTCGAAAACAACCCTAAAATTCATATCACTATGGCTTACAAAATTTCTGACAATTGCGTCAGCTGCGGCACCTGCGAATCGGAATGCCCGGTAGGCGCCATCACGGCCGGTACGCCGTACTCCATCGACCCGGATACGTGCGTCAGCTGCGGCAGCTGTGCCGCCGTTTGCCCGCAGGAAGCTATCGCGCCTGAGGAATAAACGAGCCCACAATTTAAAACCGCCCCGAAACGGGCGGTTTTTTTTTGCTATTTAGAACTTTTTTAGTTAATTTTGCTCTTTCTCATAAAGGCATCCCTTACCAAGGTGCCGTGAGAAAACGACGATACGGGCACAGAGTCGCGGAAACGGCGGCGTTTGTGCCTTTTTAGCGTAAGTAAGATAAAAATATACAACCTATTATGTCTGCAAAGAAACTTTCTTCGGTAGAGAAACAGGACGTGGTGGTCAAGTTTGTCGGCGACTCGGGCGACGGCATGCAGTTGATCGGCACGCTATTTTCCGACTCGGCGGCCTTGGCCGGCAACGACTTGGCCACGTTCCCCGACTATCCGGCCGAAATCCGCGCGCCGCACAATACGGTGGCCGGCGTTTCGGGCTTCCAAATCCACGTGGGGCAGAAACGCATCAGCACCTCCGGTGACCTGTGCGACGTATTGGTGGCCATGAACCCGGCCTCCTTGAAAGCCAACCTCAAATGGGCTCAGAAAGGCGCCACGATTATCGTGGACGCCGACACGTTTACGGAAGAGACTTTGCAGAAAGCCGGCTATACGACGAACCCGCTCATCGACGGCAGCCTGACGAGCTACAACCTCGTGGCCGCGCCGATTTCCTCGCTCACGCGCAAGGCGCTGGAGCCCGCCGGCTTGGACGTCAAGACGATGGACAAGACGCGCAATATGTTCGCGTTGGGTATGATTTACTTCATCTTCGACCGCGACATGACGCCGACCTATCACTTCTTCGAGGCCAAATTCAAGAAGAAGCCGCAGATGATAGAGGTGAACAAGACCGTGTTGCGCGCCGGTTACGACTACGCCGACACGGCCGAAATCGTGGAATCCCACATTTCGGTGGCGCCGGCCAAAATGCCCAAGGGCCGCTACCGCAACATCACGGGTAACGTGGCCACGGCCTGGGGCCTGTTGGCCGCCTCCGAGAAATCGGGCCGCCCGCTGTTCCTCGGTTCCTACCCCATTACGCCGGCCACGGACATCCTGGTCGAAATCATCAAGCACAAATCCTTAGGCGCCAAAGCCTTCCAGGCCGAAGACGAAATCGCCGGCATCTGCTCCGCCATCGGGGCGTCCTTTGCGGGCGCGATGGCCTGCACGACGACTTCCGGCCCCGGCCTTTCGCTCAAGAGCGAAGCCCTCGGCCTGGCCGTCATGACCGAACTGCCGCTCGTACTCGTTGACGTACAGCGCGGCGGCCCTTCGACGGGTCTGCCGACGAAATCGGAACAGTCCGACCTGTACCAAGCCCTTTACGGCCGCAACGGTGAAGCGCCGCTCGTGGTCGTGGCTTCCTCCACGCCGGCCAACTGCTTCTACTTCGCGTTTGAAGCGGCCCGTATCGCGATGGAACACATGACGCCGGTCATCCTGCTCTCGGACGGTTCGCTCGGCAACGGCTCGCAGCTGTTCCGCATCCCGAAGATGGCCGATATGCCGGAAATCCACCCGCCGCTGGCCGCCGCCAACGACCCCGAATTCAAGCCCTACCGCCGCAACCCCGAAACGTTGGCGCGCTACTGGGCGATTCCGGGCACCGAAGGCCTGCGCCACCGCATCGGCGGCTTGGAGAAGGAAGACGTTATCGGTAACCTGACCACCGACCCGCTCAACCACGAGAAGATGGTGCGCAACCGCCGCGAGAAAGTGGAACGCGTGGCGCTTGACATTCCCGAACAGACGCTGTTCGGCGACCCGAAGGCCGACCTGCTCGTCGTAAGCTGGGGCGGCACGGAAGGCGCCGTCCGCTCGGCCGTCGAAGCCATGCAGGAAAACGGCGCTTCGATCGCGCACGCGCATTTCAACTACATCATGCCGCTGCCGCGCAATACGGAATCCATCCTGTCGGGCCACAAGAAAGTCGTGGTCTGCGAATTGAACGACGGGCAGTTCGTCAACTACCTCCGCGGCAAGTTCGCCCATATCCCGATGCAGACCTACAACAAGGTACAGGGCCTGCCGTTCACGGTACACGAACTCGTGGATTGCTTCAAAAAACTGTTAAAATAAGGGAACCGTCAAACCTATAATTGCTATCAACATGAAAATCGAAATAGAAAAATCGAATACCCCGCTCACGAAAGACGACTTCATGAGCGACCAGATGGTCAAATGGTGCCCCGGTTGCGGTTCGCACGCTATTTTGGCCGCCGTGGAAAGCGTTTTCCCGAAAATCGGTTACAAGAAAGAGAAATTCGTGCTCGTTTCGGGCATCGGTTGCTCGTCGCGTTTCCCCTATTACGTGAACACCTACGGTTTCCACAGCATCCACGGCCGCGCCAACGCCATCGCCTCGGGCGTCAAAATGACCAATCCGCACCTGAGCGTATGGGTCAACACGGGTGACGGCGACTCGTTGGCCATCGGCGGCAACCACTTCATCCACGTGGTACGCCGCAACATGGACCTCAACATCCTGTTGTTCAACAACCAGATTTACGGTCTGACGAAAGGCCAGTACTCCCCCACCTCCCCGATGGGCGCGGTGACGAAGACGTCCCCGATGGGTACGATTGAACCGCCCTTCAACCCCGGCGAACTCGTCATGGGGGCGCAAGGCACGTTCTTCGCGCGTATTCCGGACAACAACCTCAAGCTCATGACCGCCGT
>CAMWIS010000015.1 GCA_947174375.1 uncultured Bacteroidales bacterium | reverse complement strand
ACCGGCGGGGTTCCCGCCCCTACGCAACTGGGCCGCCACGGGCCCTGGGGCCCCGGGGCGGCGGGGTTTGCGGCGGCTACGATGGCCAAAGCCCCGGCCCGCGCCGCCGAATCGCCCCACGCGCCCCGCATCGAGGCCGAAGCGTCTATGGCCAACACCACGAGCGGCGGCTCCGTCTCCCGCCAATGCCGTTTCCATACGGGCGAAAGCAACAGGACGAGCAGCCCGAATACGGTCAGGAAGCGCAAGGCGAACAGCCCCCAACGGACGGGCGTCGGAAAATCGGTTCGCGCCCGCCGGTTTAAATACAAAAAGCCGGCACAGCCCAAAGCTATGCCGGCGTATAACAATACCTGCAGCATCTTACATATTCATGCCGCCGCAAACGTGCAACACCTGCCCGCTCACATACGACGAAAGGTCACTGGCGAGGAACAGACATACGTTGGCCACGTCTTCGGGCGTACCGCCGCGTTTGAGCGGAATCTTCTCGGCCCAGGTCTTGCGGACTTCCTCCGGCAGCTGGCCCGTCATATCGGTGATGATGAAGCCCGGCGCAATGGCGTTGCAACGGATGTTGCGCGAACCGATTTCCTTGGCCACCGATTTCGTGAAGCCGATGATACCGGCCTTGGAAGCCGAATAGTTGGTCTGACCCGCGTTACCGGAAACGCCCACCACCGAACTCATGTTGACGATGCTGCCCGAACGCTGTTTGAGCATGACCGGCTGAACGGCCTTCGTGAAGTTGAACACCGATTTGAGGTTGACGTTGATGACGGCATCCCACTGTTCTTCGCTCATCTTCAGCAGCAACCCGTCTTTCGTGATACCGGCGTTGTTCACCAGCACGTCGATACGGCCGAAATCGGCCATGATGGCCTCTACCGTCTGCAACGTCTGGTTCAGGTCGGCCGCGTTGGACGCATAACCCTTGGCCTTGACGCCCAAGGCTTCGAGTTCCTTGACCACGGCCTGCATATTTTCATCTTCCTTCAAGTCGGTAAAGGCGATGTTCGCCCCTTCACCCGCCAGACGCAACGCGATGGCTTTGCCGATACCACGGGAAGCCCCGGTAATCAGAGCCACCTTGTCTTGCAATAATTTCATACGTTATAAATGTTTAAATGTTTATATACTTTTTGGTTCAAAGCCTTACAGCAAACGGCCGGCCATTTCCGCCACGGCGCTCCGTTCGCCCTTCACGAGCCGCACCTGCGCGAACAACGGCTGGTCGTACAGATGGTCGCCCAAATAGGTCAAGCCGTTCGACATCGCATCCAAATAGGGCGAGTCAATCTGATAGATGTCGCCCGTAAACACGATTTTGGTGCCCTCGGCCGCGCGCGTGATAATCGTCTTGATTTCGTGCGGCGTCAGGTTCTGCGCCTCGTCCACGATAAAGAACGTGTCGGACAGGCTGCGCCCGCGGATATAGGCCAGCGGCGAAATCTGCAAGGCGCCGCTCTTCTGCATCTCCTCGATGTCCTTGTATTCGCGCGGACTGATTTTGGTCTTGTTCTTCAATACGGCCAGATTATCGAAAAGCGGCAGCATATACGGCGCCAGCTTCTCGTTCACGTCGCCGGGCAGAAAGCCCATGTCCTGGTTCTGCAACGGGATGACGGGCCGCGAAATCAGAATCGACTTGTAGTCCTTGGCCTGCGCCACGGCGGCGGCCAAGGCCAAGAGCGTCTTGCCCGTACCGGCCATACCCGTCAGCGCCACTACGGGAATCCGCTTGTCCATGAGCGCGTCCAACGCAAAGGCCTGTTCGTCGTTGCGCGGCTCTATACCGCTCACATACTGCTTTTTGACGTATTCGACCCGCTTGGTCGCGGCCCGATAGACCACCGGCGCTTCCGCCGTACCGGCCACCAGGTTGAAATATTCGTTCAGGCCCGGCTTGGCCTTGATGTCTTGCACGCTCAGGCTGCCGGCCTCGAAGAGTTCCGCCAGCACGCTTTCCGGCACGCGCACGCTCTTGAGCCGGCGGCGTTCAAAACCCGTCTCCTCCGACGACTTGTCAAACAGATAGTCGTCGGCCGGCAAGCCGAACACCTTGGCTTTCATGCGCAGGTTCACGTCTTTGGATACCAAAATGACGGGACGGTCCGGATTTTCCTTCTTGATTTGCAGGGCGACGGAAATAATCCGGTGGTCGGGTTTGTCTTCCGTCAACGCGGCTTTCATCTCGGCCGGAATGCCCTTGCTCATCACCACCCGGACGGTACCGATCCCCTTGCCCAACGAAATGGCCTTGTCGAACAGCCCGTTTCCGGACAACTTATCGATGGTGCGCATGATTTCCCGCGCGTTGTAGTTGATCTGCTCGTTGCCTTTCTTGAACTTGTCCAATTCTTCCAAAACCGTGAGCGGCAACACGAGGTCGTTTTCCTGGAACTTGTAAATCGATTTGTGGTCGTGCAACAGCACGTTCGTGTCCAAAACGAAAATCTTGGGTTTCTTGCCCCGTGCCGCGCCGGCTTTGGCCCGTGCGGCGGCCGCCTTGCTCCGTTTAGCCTTATTGGTGTCCATAACGTCTTATTTTTGCGGTTGAGCCTGCGGCAAAACCAATTGTTCACAAACGATTTCCGCGATATCCTTGATGCCGACGGTGCCGATTTCGGCAAACGCCCGCTTGCAAGACGGGCAGGCCGTCACCACGACGTCCACGGGCTTTTCCGTCATCTTCTTCAACGCATCCTTGGCAATCATGCGGCGTTTCTTGTACGGCATCCCCTCGGCCGCGATGCTGTGGCCGCAACACAGGGCATCTTTGCCTTCGTAGGGCGTCGTGTGCAGGTTCAGCACGCGGTACAGCACATCGCGCGGCTGCTTGTAAATCCCGGCATGGCGGCCCAGTTCGCAGGGGTCGTGATAAACGCCCGTCTCCGCGCCCTTGCGCACCGTAATCCGGCCCGCCTCCAACAGCTGCAACAGGTATTCGGTATGGTGCAATACGCGCACGCCTTCCAACTTATACGTATCCTTGAAAATCTTATAGCAAATCGGGCACGAGCAAACGAGCGTCCTGGCCCCCGTGGCCAAAATGGCTTCGGTGTTCCGCGCCATCAGCTGTTCGCCGCCGATACGGTCGCCCGCGAGCATCATCGGCCGGCCGCAACAGATGCCGCCCTCCTCGTCCAAAAACGTATAGCCGACGCCCGCCGCCTTGAAAATCCGTACCATCGAACGTTCGATGCCGGGCGTCAGGTGGCTCATGCAGCCCGCAAAATAGACGACCTCGGGCGCGGCGTCGCCGGTGGTCTTCTCCACGGCCGCCGTTTCCGCGCCGCTTTGCAGGATATTGGCCCAGGCCGGCGTCGTGGCCAAAGGCCGGTTGGCCGCATCCGACTCCACGTAGTCGTAACGGTGCGGGTAGCGGTATTGGATGTCGGCCCCTTTCAGGTTCAGTTTCAGTTGTACGGAGTTGACGCCCACCGGACAGGCCTGCACGCAACGGTTGCACATCAGGCAGTAGGACGCCGCTTCCAACGCCTGCGCCCGCTGTCCCCAACGGATGTTGCGCGTAAACTCCACCGAGGCCATCTGCCGCAACGACGCGCCCGACACCATCTGACACGGGTCGAGGCACAGGCCGCAGCGCGAGCACGAATAGATTTCCACGCTCGCATAGCCGTTGTTCTTAGACGTCTCGCGGATGCCGGCGTTTCGCATATATATCAACAACGCTTCCGACAGGATATGCGTGAAACGGCTCCACGGCAGGGTCAGGAAGAACACCATGAGCGCCATCGAATACGCCCACCACGTGGGGCGGATCAACGCATCGTTGTTGATAAACTGGTTGAACCAGTCGAAAACCATACCGAAACCGCGCGTCAGGAAACCGCCGCCGCTGATATGCGACGTAAAACTCTCGGCCAGGAAGCGCAACGGGAAGATGCACCAAAGCGCATACATCCCCAGGCGGTCGTTCCATTTGAGGCGCGTGGTGCGTTTCATGCCGAAGAACCGCCGGCGGAGCCGCTTGATCATGGCCAGCGCGATGCCCGACAGCACCATGAGCAGGAAAAAGTCCATGAGGAAGAAGAACACGCTGCCGCCCACGGTCGTTTCCGTCTCCATCATGAAGTAACGGAAGAAAATCGGGTAATACGGCAGGTTGACGCGGTGCGGCGCAAAGAAAAAGATTTCGATGTGCCCCACCACAATGAGCATGAACCAACCGAACGCGATGCTGGAATGCATATAGCCCAACAACTTGTTCTTTTTCCAAATCTTGACGTGCAACAGGCAGTCGGCGAAGATATCCTTGACCGTGATGAAAATCTTATAACTGAAAAGATGTTTGACCATCTTTTTCTTATCGCTCAACGGCAGTTGCTTGACCACATAGCACAAGGCCACCACGAGATAGGCGATGACGAAGACAAAGCCTATCATGTAGGGAATCACGAACGGGTCGAAGGCGTTAGCAAATCTTTCGTGCATGGAGCTTCTTGTTTATAAGCATAACAATATGGCGGGTGTTCACGCCCTTGGGGCATACCCACTGACATTTACCGCACAACATACATTCGGGTATCCGCTGCGCCACTTCCTCCCACTGTCCGCGCTTGACGAGCAGTTGCAGACGGCGCAGGTTGAAGCCCGTATATTTGCCGGCGCTGCACGTGGCCGTGCAGGTACCGCAATAAAAGCAATTCATGAAACTGGGTTCCTCGGCCGCAATCTCCCGAAACAGCGTCCAGTCGATTCCGTCCAAATCCATCACCCCGCTCTTTTTTAAGCCGAAGCCGAAATCTTTCATGGCATTCTCTATTTTGAGGGGTTAATCGGTCAGGTAACGGTGGATGCTTTCGGCCGCCGAACGCGCGTCCTGCAACGTATCGGGCAACGATTTCGGCCCCGTGCACGCGCCGGCCAGGAAGATGCCCTTGGCGTGCGCCTGGTTGCCGCGCAGGAACAGATCCTTGGTTTCAAAGAAATGGTCGGAGGGCGACACCTTGAGGTCGAGTTTCTCGGCCAGTTCCGCCGTGGCGGCGCAAGCCTGCATCCCCACCATGAGCACGAGCATATCCACGGTCAGTTTCATCGGGCGGCCCAACAACGTGTCTTCGGTCTTAATCAAAATCTTGCCGTCCACGGTTTCCGACACTTCGGACAGACGGCCCCGCACGAAATGCACGCCGAAATGGCTTTGCGCCTTATGGTACATCTGTTCGAAATAGCGGTCGAACATCCGTAAGTCCATATAGAGGTTGAACACTTCCGCTTCCGGATAGAGCTCCTTGATTTCGCAGGCCTGCTTGACGGCCGTCACGCAGCAGACTTTCGAGCAATACGTATGGTCAACCTTTTCGTCGCGCGAGCCGACGCAATGCACGAACGCCACCTTCTGCGGCGTCCGCCCGTCGTGGCAAACGACTTTCTTTTCCTTGAACTTGCGTTCCAAATCGGCCGACGTCAGCACGTTCTCGTAGATGCCGTAGCCGTACTCCTCCTTGCGCTCGGCCCGGAACAGGTCGAACCCGCAGGCCACGAGCACCGCGTCCACCTGCAACACCGTCTGATTGCTCAGCATGACTTCCAGGCCGCGCATACGCCGCTTGACGTATTGCAATTCGGTACCGTAAATCACCTCGATATAATCGTCGGCCTCCCGTACCTTGCCTATCATCTCGTTCAAGAGATCCTGCGCCGGATCCTGCTGCGGAAACAGCCGGTCCCAACGGGCCAAATGCCCGCCCAAAGCGTCCGTCTTCTCCACGAGATATACCTTATAGCCGCGTCCGGCCAGACTCAGGGCCGCTTCCATACCGGCCGGCCCGCCGCCTATGATTGCGATTGTCTCTTTCATCGTTTTTGATTTCTAACAGCAACAGATGTTTTCCGGCAATTCCGGTTTACCTATATCCTGCCCCGCCGCGCCTTTGTATTTGGCCTCGGGGTCGTAGGGAATCCCAATCTTGTCCAAAACGGGTTCGGGGCCGATTTGGTGTACCTGCAAACCCAAATCCCAAGGGTCGTAGCCCAGCACCAAGCCCGCCACCTCCTCGTAGGTGAAGACCGGGATGCCGTGGTGATTCTCGCCGTAGGTCTTACCCTCCGTCTCGGCGATGACGTACTGCCAACGGTCCATGAACATCGGGCAACCCGGACAGTTGGTAATAATCATATCCGGCTTGAACGGCTCCATCGACTCGAATTTCTTATGCGTGTTGGAGAGCGAATAACCGCGGTTCGGCTTGACGAAATACTGGCGGAAGCCGAAGCCGCAGCAGTGGCGCCGTTCGGGATAATCGACGATTTCGCCGCCCCAGGCCTCTATCATGCCGGCCAATACATACGGATATTCGGCGCCGCCCACGCCCTTGTGCGGGAACATTTTGGCGTAATGGCAACCGATATGTTCGACCACCTTCAGCGGTTCGCCCGTTTTCTTATTGATGAGTTTGTATTTGGCCTTGGCCGCGATTTCGTTCCGCAACTTGAAGATGATGTCGCTGGCGTGCGCCACGTGCTCCGGAATCTCGAACTCGCGCCCCGTGGCTTCCTTGAGCTGCCGCCGCGTTTTGGCCAGCACCTCCGGGAACGTCTGCCACGTATGGATGATTTCGGTATATAAGCCGAAAGACGTGATGCACGACACCGCGTAGTTCTTGTAGCCGGCTTCGGTCATAAGCGCGAACTGCCGCGCCACGATGGCCATGATCGTTTCGATTTTGATGACGTCGCAGTGGTAGCCGATGCCGCCGCAAGTGGTATGGTGTTCCGTTTCAAAGACATCCTTACCCAGGTCTTCCCGCATGATTTTCAAGAAATAATGCTCGGAAGCCGGAAACATATTCTGCCGGATGCAGGAACGGACATAAAAGTACTTATCGTCGGGAATTTCCTTCTGATAGTCTTTCCATATCAGTTTTTTTCCTTCTAATTTCATGATTATCTGCTCATCGTTTCCTCGACCTCGCGGATATAGGCGTCCATATCCAAACCCATATCGCGCGCTTTTTCAGCCGAATAATGTTCAATATCGTCAAAGAGTTCCGTGGTACCCGTCACGTCGAAGATGCTTTTCAGTTCCGCCAAGTCTTCTTCGGGAATCCTGCGCAACGCACCCGGCCCGCGTTTGTCCAAATTGCCGTGCAACCGCTCGAAGACTTCCGGCAGATGCGCGTGTTCCCACTCCCAAACCGGCCCGAGTTCGGGATGGGCCTCCGGCATCACCGTGGGGCCATAGACGCAATAACCGTATTTGAGGATATTTTCGCCGATACCGCGTTTCAACAGAATCTGCTGACGGCCTTTCTGCGAATGGACGAACAGACCGGTCTGTTGGGAAAGCGTCCGCAAGGCCATGATGACAAGGCCGGGGCCGTTGTTGCGCGGACAACGCGTCAGACAGGACATACATTCGCCGCAAAACCAAATGACATCGCTTTTGAGAAGCGCTTCCAATTCCGCTTCCTTTTTCCGCTGCACCAAATCCAGCACCTTGCGCGGATCGTAATCGTAGAACTCGGCGGCCGGACAGATGGCCGTACAGGTACCGCAGTTCATGCACACTTTCATACCTTCCTGAAAGCGCACGTCCTGCAAAAGCCGTTCGTATAACGTAGGCATAGTTATTTGTCCTTTCCGGAGGGGACTTCCGCCTCCTTAATAAAGGACAAATATACGAAATCTATGGGAATTTCGCTACCCCTTAGATTTCGCGGTGGCGTTCATGCCCTTCCACATAGATGGCACTGAACGGACGTGCGGGACACAGGTTCTCGCAGGCGCCGCAACCGATACAGCGTTCGGTGTTGACGGCCGGTATCTGCGGGGCACCGGGCACTTCCGGGTCGGAAGACACCATCGTGATGGCGCCGGCGGGACAATGGCGCGCGCAGTTGCCGCAAGCCACGCCGTCGGTCAACGGCACGCAGTTTTGAGCCACCCATACGGCATGGCCGATTTGAATGGACGACTTTTCGGCCGGCGTTATTTTCTGAATCGCGCCCGCGGGACATACCTCCGAACACTTCGTGCATTCGGGGCGGCAATAGCCGCGTTCGTAAGACGATTCGGGCTGCATGAGCGTTTCCAGGTCGGTAGAGGGCCGCAGCACGTTGTTCGGGCAAACCGACACGCAGAGCTGACAAGCCGTGCAATGCTGCGAGAAATGGCTCAGGCTGCGCGCGCCGGGCGGCACGATGGGCGTTTGACGCTGCGGACGCTGCTTGGCCACGATGGCGGCCAAACCGCCGTCCACCTGTTTTTCCTGCGCCTTCAGGGCGGACGTGGCGGCCAATACGCCGACCCCCGCCAAAAAGCTCCGGCGCGCCGTATCCACCGGCTGGGCCGGCTCCGCGGCCGCGCTCACGGCCGGACGGACGGATTTGGCGGTATGCTTGAACGTAATCGCCCCCTTGTTGCAACGGTCGAGACAGTCCATACAACCCACGCAACGGCTGTAGTCGATGCGGTGGTGCTGCACGTCGATGCACGCGGCCTTGCAGTTGCGTTCGCACAGCCGGCAGCCCACGCACTTATCGGCGTCGAGCGTCGGTTTGAACCATGCGAAACGCGCAAAGCAACTCAAGATAGTGCCCACCGGGCAAATCGTATTGCAGTAGGTGCGGCCGTTGCGCCAGGCCAAAACGCCCAACAGCACGAACGTGAGCGCGGCCACGATAAACGTCGGCAGGCTTTTGAGCCACACCTCCTTTTCGTAAAACGCATAACTGCCGAAGCGTTCGGCGAAATAGGCCAACACGTTGTTGCCCCACTGCCAGAGCGGCGCGAACAGGTTGGACGCAATCCGGCCATAGGCGCTGTAAGGCGCCAGCAAAGCCGCCAGCGAGCCGATATTGGCCACGAGCGCCCCGATGAACAAGCCCAAGACGACGTAACGCAGCCACGACTTGGCCGGCGAATAGGTATAGCGGTTTTTCTTCGCCTTCTTGCCGAGCCAGCCGAAGCCGTCCTGCATGACGCCCAACGGACAGATGACCGAGCAATACACGCGGCCGAACAGCAACGTCAACAAAATCAGCCCCAATACGACGCCGACATTGACGGCCAACACGGCCGGCAGGAACTGGATTTTGGCCAACCAACCGAAATAGGCGTGCAAGGTGCCCGTAAAATCCAAAAACAACAGCGTGATGAGCCCGAAGCACAACAACGCCAACGTGATTCTTATCTTCCGCAACATAGGTGTAATCTTACTTCTTCAACAAAAAACGGATGACCAAATAGCCGCCGACCACCTGCACGAGCATCCCCGGCAAGCCGAGTCGGAAATCCTGCACCGCTTCGTAGAACGTATCGCCCATGGCCCATTCGCCCAGCGTGCCGAGCGTCTGATAGGCCAATACGACGGCTGCCAATATCCACAGCCGTACACGGCCGAACCGCTGCGCCGCCCAGCCGGCCGCCACGGCCAGCAGCACCGACTTCAACAGAATGGCCGGCAAAGCGGCCACCGCCGGCATCCCGAACCACAGCGCGTTGACAATCGGCGAGGCCAATGCCGTCAGCAGCCCGACGCGCCAACCGTATTTATAGGCGCCGATGAGCGTGAAAAAGTAAATCGGCAGCCACGTGGGCCCGCCCAAATGCGCGAGGTGGCACAGCTGCGGCCCCGCGATATTGCCCACAATGAACAAGGCGGCCGCCAAATAGGTTTTCCATTCGCCGTAACGCCAAGCGTAAAGCCTTACCGCTCCCGCCGGCGCGGTTTGAATCGTATTTTCCATCATGATATGTTTTTCTATCGGTTTATCATGCTATCAGAAGTGCACCCGCACGCCCCCCATGGCCGTTATACCCGGCATTGGGTAGCCCGCGTTGATTTCGTATTTCCACGCCAACAAGTTTTCGCCTTTAAGCCACAGCGTCAGCCACTTTAAAACGCGGCAAGACGCGTGCAGATTCCACAGGACGAAATTTTCCTTGAGGACCGGCGCGGTTTCGGTGTACAATCCGTGTATGTATTGTAGGCCCGTGGACGCCTGCCAACGGCCATAGCGGAAAACCGCCCCGCCGTACAATTTATGTTCGGGCGCACCGACCACGGGATTCTTCATATTCAAATAGCTGTAATTGGCATCGACCGACCACACCTCCGTGATGCGGTACGCCATTTCGACCTCCACGCCGAAATTATGCACACTCCCCGCATTGACATTAAGCGGACGACCGTCCACGGGCCGGGTCACAATCAGGTTGTCGCCATAGAGATAAAACACGTTGACCGCATACGACAGACGACCGGCCAGCAGGCGTTGCGAAAACGAAAGTTCGTAGTTCCATATCGACTCGGCGGCCAAATCCGCATTGGCGGGCCGGAACATATAGAGTTCCCGCAAAGTCGGATTCCGATAGCCCCTCGTCCCCATCATTTTCAATTCCATATTGGCCGGCAAATGGAACAGAAAGCCCAATTGCGGAATCCAATGCACACCCGAAGTCGTATGATAGCCGATGCGGATACCGGCATCCATTGTCAGGAATTGCCTGATATCCTGACGAAAATGGACATAGCCCGCCACTTCGTTCACCGCGCGGTCGGCCAAGACCTCATCCGTTCCCGCCTTTTCGCCCGCGACGTAAGCGTTCCACGCCCGCCCGGACGGACGGAAATAATCCAATCCGAAGGTCATGCGGTTGCCCTTGAAAAACCGGGCGGTCTGATAGGCCGATACGCCCAGCATCGCATCCCGGGAACGGTATCGGTAAGCGCGCGGCGTATCGCCGACACCATAGCCGTCGTTGATCCAATGGTCGCCCCAATCGAAAAAGACGCTCAATGCCCCGGAGGTCTTTTCATATTCATTGGCCAATGTCACGGAAGCCTCCACGCGCGTCACCCGCTGGTCGGCATCCGACAGCGGCGCCGTCTCCATCCCGGGCTGGGAAGCGTTGAAATGCATGGCGTTCGCATCCGCGCTCAGATTCCAATACGGATTAAAGTCATACCCCAACTTGACAAAGCCGCCGTACTGTTCGAAGTCCATATGGTCCCGATGGCCGTCCGAACGTTGGTAATTGGCCCCGACCGCGCTGGAGAAGCGTCCTTTCCGCACCACATTGGTGCCGTCTATCTCAAAGGTATTATAGGAACCGTAACCCGCGTTAAAATGCGTCCGCACGCCGTCTTCTTTAATCCGGCGCGTCACGATATTGATCACGCCGCCCATCGCGTTGGAACCGTAGAGTACCGAAGCGGGTCCCCGCAACACCTCCACCTGCTCCGCCATATACGACTGGTAAAAGTCGGCGATCGGATGCCCCATCAGACCCATATACTGCGGATGGCCATCAATCAGCACCATCATCTGACCGGAGCTGCTGCCCAATCCACGCAGACTCATGCCGCCCGCCGCGCCGCCCGAAACGCCATAGCCCATCAAGCCGCGCGAGGTGATGAACAGCCCGGGCACTTTCTCGCTCAACAAGGGCAACAAGGAGGGCTGTTCCGCCGCCACAAGGTCGGCCCGCTTGATAACCGACAAGGTCATGGGCAGGTGGCGGACATCCGTTTCGTAGCGCGCGCCCGTCACGACCACCTCGCTGACCGTATAGGTCTGTTCCGCCGCCGTGTCCGGCTCCGCCACCGTGGTGCATGGCTCCGCCAACGCTGCCGACGTCAGGTTCAAAACGCCGAACGACAACAGCCACAACCGGATAGACGGTGCCTTCTTATGTCGAAGCCTCTGCCCCATGTAACTTAAAATTCCCGACCCTGTTTCAGGTCTTCCACAAAACGGTCTATGCGCCGCAACTCCTCCGGAATGTCGATGCCCTGCGGGCAATGCGGCTTGCACTGGCCGCAGCCGATGCAGTGGTCGGCCTGCCGCAGTTTCGGTACCGAACGGTCGTAACCGACCAGGAACGCGCGGCGGGCGCGGCGGTAATCCTCGTCGCCCGAAGAAGACGGGGTATTGCCCTCGTTGACGCATTTGTTGTAGTGCACGAAGATGCCCGGAATATCGAGGCCGTAAGGACACGGCATACAGTATTGGCATTCGTTGCAGGGCACGGTGCGGTAACGCAGCAACTGCTGCGCCGTCTGTTCCAGAAAGACGTAATCGTCGGGCGTAAGCGGCACCAAGGGCGAATAGGTCTTGACGTTATCCTGCAAGTGTTCCATATACGTCATGCCGCTCAGCACCGTGAGCACGCCCTCGGCCGAGCCCGCGAAACGGAACGCCCACGAGGCCACGCTCTCTTCCGGCTGCCGCTGTTTGAGCGTAGCCGCGATATGGTCGTGCACCTTGGAAAGACGGCCGCCCAACAGCGGCTCCATGATGACGGCCTGTATGCCGCGCTTCTGCAATTCACCGTAGAGATATTCGGCGTTCGTATTGCGCGTGTTCACTTCCTTGGCGTGCTTCCAATCCACGTAGTTCATCTGAATCTGCACGAAATCCCACTGGTATTCGTCGTGTTTGGAAAGCAGGTAGTCGAATACCGCGATGTCGCCGTGGTAGGAAAAGCCCAGGTGACGGATGCGGCCGGCTTTGCGTTCTTTCAACAGGAAATCCAGCATCCCGTTGTCGATATAGCGGTGACGGAATTCCTCCATACCGCCGCCCATGCCCACGGCGTGCAGCAGATAATAGTCGATGTAATCGACCTGCAAAGCCTTGAACGAGTTGTGGTACATGGCCTTCGAAGCCCTGCGCGACCACGTGGAGGGCGCAAAATTCGACAACTTGGTGGCGATGAAATATTTGTCGCGCGGATAGCGGCTCAACGCGATGCCCGTGGCCGTCTCCGACCAACCGCGCACATAGGCGGGCGACGTATCAAAGTAGGTGACGCCATGCGCGATGGCATAGTCGATCAACGCATTGACCGCTTCCTGGTCGATTTCCTCCTCGCCGTCGGGACGGGTCCGCAGCGGCCAACGCATACAGCCGTAGCCCAACAGCGACACCTTGTCGCCGGTACGACGCTGGTAACGATAGGTCATGTCGCCCGTACCCACCGTCGTGCCTTCCGAGGTCGCCCGACCGCCGTTTTTGCCTCCCTTGCAGGCGGTCAACACCGCCGACGAAGCCGCCAGCCCCAGCCCCATGCGTTTGAGGAAGGCGCGGCGGTCCATATTATTCTGCTCCTGCTTATTTTCCATTTCCATAATCAAAGCCTTTATGCCGATTTCATGAACAAATATACGAAAAACGGATAAAAAAAACGGCCGCCCCGCACGGGACAGCCGTTTTCCTCTTGGCGCAACCGCTTTTATTCGGCCGCCTGTTCGCCCTCGGCACGGGGCGCTTCGGTACGCGGGAGGGCTTCCTTGACAATCATGTTGCGGCCTTCCCATTCGGCGCCGTCCAAAGCCGCGATGGCCTTGCGGGCGTCGTCGTCATTCGCCATTTCGACAAAGCCGAAACCCTTGGAACGACGGGTACCTTTTTCATTGATGATTCTCGCGTCAATAACTTCTCCGTAATCGGAAAAGATTTGTCTGAGGTTTTCGCTCCGAACCTTGTAGTTCAGGTTAGCGACAAAAATGTTCATAAAAATGAAATATTAGTTAACAGACCGCAAATGTAGGTATTTTTTTTAATCTTCCAAAGCTTCACCGTCCGGCAACGTGCCGCGCAACGTCCACGCCTCCCCCGAGGCCGCGCGTTCCCAACAATAGAAGGCCGCGCCGTTGGTCACCGTCATGAAACGCACGTCCTTGAACGCCTCCGACAAACGGTAACGGCCTATCTGCTCCAACACCGCCGCGTTCAACGCCTGCTCCCGCCGCTTGCACTCGATGAGCCACACGGCCTTGCCGTGCGCGTCGAACACCTGCAAATCGACCCGGAACGGCAGCCCGTAAACCCGGATGCCGGTCTCCACGCCGATACGGCCCAACGGTATCCGCAGCGTTTTGTGCAGATGCCACACCAAAGCCTGACGTACTTCCTCTTCGGGTGTCAACGCCACGTATTTCTTGCGAACCGGGTCAAAAACCTCCCGTTTGCCGTCCGCCCGCGTCCGTATATGTATGCCATTGTCCGCCATAATGGATGCAAAAATACACTTTTTCATTTTTTTTAAGTATCTTTGCAGGATTATGAGAACTCACATACGTCTGTTTGCCGTTTGTTTGACCGCAAGCCTGTGTTTCGGGCTGAGCGGGCGTGCCGTGGCGCAGGACGCCGTACCGTCCTCCCAATCGGTACCCCATTTCGCGCCGCTCGACGTCTCCGGCTTTACCGTTCAGGGCAAAACGACGGTGTTCAAGATTTTCGACCCCGTAAAGGAACAGGCGCTCACGTTCCGCATTCCGACCTCCTCGCTCAAACGCTATCTTTACAAGGATTCCATCCATGTGGACGGCCATTTGGACACGTTGTTCCTCGAACAGCCGGAAGACTTCAATTACGTGGCGCAACTCTGCCTGGACGGCCGCCGCGATGCGCAGACCCATTACAAAATGTACCGGGCTTCGGCCACGGGTACGTTGTTCCTCAGCATCATATCGCCCGTTTTCGGCCTGGCCTGCGCCTTGCCGGCCTCGCTCACGCCGCCCCGCATCGAAAACCTCGGTTTGCCGGACGTGGATATGTTGCACGAGGACATCTATTTCCAAGCCTATCAGAAAGAGGCCTGGCGCAAGAAGAACATCCACAACTGGATTAACTTCGGCATCGGCTTCGGCATTCACGCCGGCATCCTGTTCTCGATTCTTTCGTTCGTCCGGTAATTATGCCTGCGGCAAAAGTTGCCCGCAGAGTTCGATGGCCGATTTGACATCGGGGATGCGGTCGAACACGACACTGAGTTTCTGACGGTTTTCCTGCAAGCGGCATTGGCTCGGATGATCCTGCACATAGGTCAGGATGGCGGAAAACAACGGACTCTGATAGTATTGGCTTTCGTCCTGCGCGGCAAAGACCGCCGTCAGCGCGTTATTCTTCAATAAAATACGGCTCCACCCCAAGCGTTTGGCCACGCGCCGCAAGGCCACGGTGCGTATGAGTTCCCGCGTCGGTTCGGGGATTTTGCCGAAACGGTCCTGCAAACGGCGGGCATAGGCTTCCAAATCGGCGTCTTTTTCCAAAGAATCCAACTCTTTGTACAGCGCCAACCGCTCGGTGATGCTGCTCACGTAGTCGTCCGGTATCAGGATTTCCAAATCGGTCTCCACCTGGCAGTCGGCCGCCGTAAAGTCCATGGCCTGCGGCGCGGGTTCCGCGCTGACGGCGGAGGACGCGCCCCCAGCGGCGGCGGGCCGTTCCGACGGTTGGCCGCTGACGCCCGACGAGAAGTCGGCCGCGCGGCTCGTGCCGTTTATCTGCTCCTGCTTGAGTTCGGCGATGGCTTCGTCCAAGATGCGCTGATACATCTCGTAGCCCATCTCGGCGATGAAACCGCTCTGTTCGCCGCCCAAAATATTGCCGGCGCCACGGATATCCAAGTCCCGCATGGCCACCTGGAAGCCGCCGCCGATTTCGGAGAACTCCTCGATGGCGCGCAACCGCCGCTTGGCTTCGGGCGTCAACAGGTGTTCGGGCGGCGCCAGCATATAGCAGAACGCCTTTTTGTTGGAGCGTCCCACGCGGCCCCGCAACTGGTGCAGTTCGCTCAGCCCGTACTGATGCGCCTCGTTCACGATAATCGTGTTCGCGTTCGCGATATCCAAACCGTTTTCCACGATTTTGGTGGATACCAATATATCGTAGGCGCCCTCCATAAAGCCGAGCAGCACTTCTTCGAGTTTGTCGCCCTCCATCTGCCCGTGCGCCACGGCGATATGCGCGTCGGGCAACAGCCGTTGCAAGAGACCGGCCACCTCCATGATGTTCTGCACGCGGTGGTGTACGAAAAAGACCTGCCCGCCGCGCGAGAGTTCATACACGATGGCGTCGCGGATAAATTCCTCCTCGAACGCGTGGATTTCGGTATGCACGGGATAACGGTTGGGCGGCGGCGTTTGGATGACCGACAGGTCGCGCGCGCCCATCAGCGAGAATTGCAGCGTGCGCGGGATGGGCGTGGCCGTCAGCGTCAGCGTGTCGATATTGACTTTGAGCGATTTCAACTTCTCCTTCATCGCCACGCCGAATTTCTGCTCCTCGTCGATAATCAAAAGTCCCAGATCTTTGAAAACGACGTCCTTGCTCAACAACCGATGCGTACCGATCAAGATGTCGAGCCGGCCGTCCTTGAGTTTGGCCAAGACTTCCTTACGTTCCTTGGCCGTGCGGAAACGGTTGATATAATCGACGCTGCACGGCAGTTCGCCCAAGCGCTCCTTGAACGTCTTATAGTGTTGGTAGGCCAATATCGTGGTCGGCACGAGCACGGCCACCTGCTTGCCATCGCAGGCCGCCTTGAAGGCCGCCCGGATGGCGACTTCCGTTTTGCCGAAGCCCACGTCGCCGCATACGAGACGGTCCATCGGCTGCGTGGATTCCATATCCCGCTTCACGTCTTCCGAGGCCTTGAACTGGTCGGGCGTATCTTCGTAAAAGAACGATGACTCCAATTCGTGCTGCAGATACGAGTCGGCCGAGAAGGCGAAGCCCTGCGAGGATTTGCGCTGCGCATACAGCCGGATCAGCTCGCGCGCGATGTCCTTGACTTTCTGTTTGGCCTTGGCCTTGGTCACGGCCCAGGCGTTGCTGCCCAAGCGGTTCAAAACGGGCGGTTCGCCCTCCTTGCCCGAGTACTTCGACATCTTATGCAGCGCGTGGATGCTCATGCGCAACATATCGTTGTCTTTATACATCAAACAGATGGCTTCCTGCTCGCGGCCGTTGACCATGACTTTTTCCAAGCCGGCGAACCGCCCCACGCCGTGATCCACATGGCTGATATAGTCGCCCGGCTTGAGTTGATACAGTTCCTTGAGCGTCAGCATCTGACTGTCTTGCCGCCGCGGCTGCACGGTATAGCGGTGGTAGCGTTCGAAAATCTGATGGTCGGTAAAGACTTCCCAACGCGCCTGGTCGTCGATAAACCCTTCGTTGAGCGACAGTTTGAGCGGGATGAAACGCACGGTGGGATTCGGCGTGCTGAGTTCGAAGAAGATGCGCTCCAAACGCTGAATCTGCTTGGGATTCTCGGACAGGATGAAATTCTGATAGCCCTTGTCTTCGGCCTCGCGCAGATGTTGCACGAGCCAATCCATCTTCTTGTTGAACACCGGCTGCGACTGCATCGCGAACACCAGTTCCTCGTCCGGCCGCGCGTAATGGAACCTTTGGCCGAATTCCACGACCGTGGCGCTTTCAAAACTCCGTTCGGCTTCCTCCGGCCGCAGGTACAGCTCTTCCGGACGGGCGCGCGGCACGACGCCCTGCAAGCCGGCATAGGCGGCTTCGGCTTTCTCGAACGCGCTCCGCTGCGTGGCCACGAGGCTGGCCAAGTCTTCGACCCAAAGCACCGACTTCTCCGAAAAATACGTCAGGAACGAAATCCGTTCTTTCTGCTCCACCTTATCCTGCAAGTCCGGCAACAGGCTGATGACGTCGTGCCGCGCGATGGACAACTGCGTGCCCACCTCGAAACTGCGGATGGATTCGACCTTGTCGCCGTCGAATTCGATACGGTAAGGCGTGTCGTTGGCAAACGAAAACACGTCGATGATGCCGCCGCGCAACGCATATTGGCCGGGCTGCGCCACGAAATCAACCCACTCGAAACGGTTTTCTTCCAAAAAGTCGATGAGGAAATCCTGCGATACCGCCTCGCCCTTGTGCAACTGCACCGTATGCGCCGCCAGACAGCGCGTCGTGATGACTTTTTCGGCCAGGGCCTCCGGATAGGTCACAATCCACAGCGGTGCGCCCGTCTTGTCGTAGGGCTGCCCCAGGCGGTTCAGCACCTCGGTGCGCGACAGCACGTTGGCGTTATCGACCTCATCCGATTCGTAGGGTTTCTTATACGAGGCGGGGAAATACAGAATCCGTTTCTGCGCTTGCTCCAAGCCGCTCTGCCCCGTCAGTTTTTCCAAGTCGTTGCAGAAATAGGCGGCCTGTTCCCGGTCGGACAGGATGAACAGTTGCGTTTCTTTCAGTTGCGAGGCCGTGGCCGCGGCGATGACCGACTTGGCGGAACCGAGCAGGTTGCGCAACGCGATTTTGCGAGACGGTCCCGACGACAGCCACCGCACGATACGCCCCACCCGCTCATCGCGGCCGTAAAGCTGCAACAGGTCGATGCCCGGTGTGGCCGAAGTGTGGTTAGCCTCCATAAAAGACACCGATAAGTACTATTTTGTCCTGGGCTTGCAGGGGCGTTTCCGCCCACTGCGCACGGCTGACGACGGCGCCGTTGCGCGCCACGGCCAAGCCTTTGCGGTCGGCCATCCCCTGCCCCGCCAGCCAAGTCTGCAACGTCAGCCCTTCGGCTATCTCCGTCGCCTTGTCATTCACATATATAGTCATACTACCTTACTTATTCTTATCTCAACGATGTCGAATCCCTCTATTCCGCTCCACGTACGCTTCGCTCCCTAAGTGCGCTACATAGAGGGTTCGACATCGTTTTCTTCCCCCTATGCACGATGCGCCAAATTTCCGAGCCGCAGCCCATCAGTCCCAATCCACAAAATGATGCACCGGGCCATGGCCGTGGCCGAGCGGCCAGGCGG
>CAMWIS010000014.1 GCA_947174375.1 uncultured Bacteroidales bacterium | reverse complement strand
GAACGTTATGGCGGAGCAAACGAGGAAAGTGGCGCTGATAACCGGGGTGACCGGGCAGGACGGCGCGTATTTGAGTGAATTTCTGTTGAAGAAGGGCTATGAGGTGCATGGCGTCAAACGGCGCGTATCGCTGTTCAACACCGACCGCATCGACCATCTGTACGAAGACCCGCAACAGCGGGGGCGGCGGTTCATCCTGCATTACGGTGACATGACCGACAGCCTCAACCTGACGGATATCATCCAAAAGGTGCAGCCCACCGAAATCTACAACCTGGCGGCGATGAGCCATGTCAAGGTCAGCTTCGACACGCCTGAATACGTGGCCAACGCCGACGGCGTCGGCACGCTCCGTCTGTTGGAGGCCGTGCGCCTGCTCGGCTTGACGGACAAGACGCGGCTCTATCAGGCTTCCACGTCCGAACTCTACGGGCTCGTGCGCGAGACGCCCCAAACGGAAAACACGCCCTTTTATCCGCGCAGCCCCTATGCGGCGGCCAAACTCTACGCCTACTGGATTACGGTCAACTACCGCGAGGCTTACGGGATGCACGCCAGCAACGGCATCCTGTTCAACCACGAGTCGCCGGTGCGGGGCGAGACCTTCGTCACGCGCAAGATCACGCGGGCCGTGGCCAAGATGGCCTTGGGCCTGCAAGACAAGCTATACCTCGGCAACCTGTCGTCCAAGCGCGACTGGGGGCACGCCAAAGACTACGTGCGTGCGATGTGGCTCATCTTGCAGCAGGAACGCCCCGACGACTATGTGATTGCCACGGGCACGACCACCTCCATCCGCGATTTCGTGCGCATGGCCCTGGCGCATATCGGCGTCACCATTGAATTCAAGGGCGAGGGGTTGCGGGAACAAGGCTTTGTGACGGCCGTGGATAAGGCCGTGTTCGAAGCGAAGGTAGGCGCGGAACATTATGCGGCCTTCGCCAAGCGTATCGGAGAGGCGGTGGTGGCCGTCGATCCGCAGTATTTCCGTCCCACCGAAGTGGAACTCCTGCTCGGCGACGCAAGCAAGGCGAAGCAAAAGCTCGGCTGGCAGCCCGAATACGACCTGCCGGCCTTGGTGAGCGAGATGACCGACAGCGACCTCAAGCTCATGCGGCGCGAGGAATACCTGCGGCAGGGCGGTTACCGCATCATGAATTACTTTGAATAGATGGAAAAGGACAGCAAGATATATGTGGCGGGGCACCGCGGCTTGGTCGGCTCGGCCATCTGGAAGACGTTGGAGGCCAAAGGCTACCGCAACCTCGTGGGCCGCACGCATGGCGAACTCGACCTGACGGATACGGCGGCCACGGCACGTTTTTTTGAGGCGGAGCGTCCCGACTATGTGGTCGTGGCCTCGGCCAAGGTGGGCGGCATACAGGCCAACAACACGTACCGGGCGCAGTTTATCTACGAGAACCTGATGATTTCCTGCAACACGATCCATCAGTCGTATGCGCACGGCGTCAAGAAACTGCTGTTCCTCGGCAGTTCCTGCATCTATCCGCGCCTGGCGCCGCAGCCCATGCCGGAAGACTGTCTGCTTACGTCCGAACTCGAATACACGAACGAACCCTATGCGCTCTCCAAAATAGCGGGGTTGAAGATGTGCGAGAGCTACAACCTGCAATACGGCACGGACTTCCTGTCGGTGATGCCGACGAACCTCTACGGCCCCAACGACAATTTCAACTTGGAGACCTCGCACGTGCTGCCGGCCATGATCCGCAAGATTCACTTGGGCAAATGCCTGATGGACGGCGACGAGGCGGCGCTGCGGCGCGACCTGGCGGCGCGGCCCGTGGAGGGGGTGGACGGCGGGGCCGACCTTTCGGCCATCCGGCAAATCCTGAACAAGTACGGCATTACGGACAAGGCCGTCACACTGTGGGGCACGGGCAAGCCGCTGCGGGAGTTCCTGTGGAGCGAAGACATGGCCGAGGCGTGCGTCTATGTCATGGAGCATATCTCGTTCAAAGACCTGGTCAAGCCGGGCGAAACGCAAATCCGCAACACGCATATCAACGTGGGCAGCGGCGAGGAGGCGAGCATCGCGCAGACGGCCGGTTATGTGAAACGGGCCGTGGGCTACGAAGGGGCGTTGGTCTATGACGCGTCCAAGCCCGACGGCACGCCGCGCAAGCTGTTGGACATCTCTAAGCTGTCGGATTTGGGCTGGCGGCCTAAGGTACGATTGGAAGAAGGTATCGCGCGACTGTACGCGTGGTATATAAAATAAGGAGGACTTATGATAGCACCCGAAATCAAAAAGAAGGCGGAAGCTTGGATGCAAGCCCCGTATGACGAAGCCACGCGCAAGGCGGTGGCGGACCTGATGGCTAAGGAAGACGAGTTGACCGAGGCCTTTTACAAGGATCTGGAGTTCGGCACGGGCGGCCTGCGCGGCATTTTGGGCGTGGGCACGAACCGGATGAACAGCTATACGGTGGGCATGGCCACGCAGGGCTTCGCCAACTATCTGTCGGCGGCCTGCGGCAAGGAAGGCTGGGAAAAGCGTGTGGCGGTGGCTTACGACGTGCGGCACGGCAGTGCGCAGTTCGCGTTGGAGACGGCCAAGATTTTCGCGGCCAACGGTTTCGAGGTGTATATCTTTACGGGGATGCGGCCCACGCCCTTGCTCTCGTTCGCGGTGCGCTACAAGCATTGCTGCGGCGGGGTCATGGTCACGGCTTCGCACAACCCCAAGGAATATAACGGCTACAAGGCCTACGGCGCGGACGGCGGCCAGCTCGTGAGCCCGCACGACAAGGCGGTTATCGAGGAGGTGCGCAAGATTACGTCCTACGACCTCGTCAAGCGCGAGGGCGGCGCCGGCCTGATCCACTACGTGGATGCCGAGATAGAGGAAGCCTATATGCAGGCGTTGGAAGCCTTGCGCTCGCCGGAAGTGTCGGCGCAGGCACGGCGGAACGTCAAGATTGTATATACGCCTTTACACGGCACCGGTATGACGATGGTGCCCAAGGCGTTGCGGGCGTGGGGCTTCGAACAGGTCTGCGCTGTGCCGGAGCAGATGTGGCCGGACGGGGATTTCCCGTATGCGGCTTCGCCCAATCCGGAGGAAAAGCCCGCGATGTCGGCCGGCATGGCGTTGGCCGCCACGTTGAAAGCCGATATCGTGATGGCGACCGACCCGGACGCCGACCGTATCGGGATTGGCGTGCCGGACGGGCAGGGCGGCTACCGCCTGTTGAACGGCAACCAGACGGCGGCTTTGGTGACCGACTACCTGTTGCGCCGTTCGGCGGCCAAGCCGAACCGCTATGTGGTCAAGACGATTGTGACGACCGAGATGCTCAAGGATATGGCCGAGGCGCAGGGGGCGCGTTGCTACGATGTGCTGACGGGCTTCAAATATATCGCCGAGGTGCTGGCCGGGCAGGAAGGCAAGGCCTTCTTCGTGGGCGGCGGCGAGGAAAGTTACGGCTACTTGGCGGCTGACTTCGTGCGCGACAAGGATGCCGTCATGACGGCCTGCGTCATCGCCGAGATGGTGGCCGCGGCCGTGGCGGACGGCAAGAGCGTGATGCAGCTGTTGGAAGACACGTACCGCCGCTACGGGCTGTATGTGCAGGCCTTGGTGTCGCTCACCAAGAAAGGCCGTTCCGGCAGCGAGGAAATCCAGCGCATGATGGCCGGCTTCCGCGAAAACCCGCCCGCGTGCATCGGCGCGGAGACCGTCTGCGAGGTGCGCGACTATGCCAAGGGCTTCCAAGGCCTGCCGCCGGCCGATGTCTTGCAGTTCTTTACCGAACAGGGCGGCAAGGTGACGGTACGCCCGTCGGGTACCGAACCCAAAATCAAATTCTATTTCGAGGTAAAGGCACCGTGGCGGGAAGGCTGTCCGTTGGCCGAGCAGGAAGCCGCGCTGAATGCACGTATCGACGCGCTGAAAGCGGCTTTACAGTTGTAAGTTTACAGGATTTCCCGATAGAGGTCAAGGAGTTGGGCCGTGACGGCGGCCCGGTCGAACCGGCGCACGTAGGCTTGGGCTTCCGTCACGATACGGGCGCGGGTGTCGGCGTTTGACAGCAGGCCGGCGATGGTCTCCGCCCAGGCCGGGGCGTCGTCGGGAGCCATGTAGCGGCAGGCCGGGCCGCCCGCTTCTTCGAGGCAGGAGCCCGTGGCGGCCAGCACCGGCAATCCGGCGTGTATGGCTTCCACAATCGGGATGCCGAAGCCCTCGTAGCGCGAGGGATAGACGAAGATACGCGCGGCGTGATAGAGCGCCCGCAGGTCTTCGTCGGGCACGCCGTGCAGACAGTGCAGCCGGTCTTGCAGGCCGAGGGCGGCGGCGCGGGCCTCCACGCGGGCCGTATAGGGCGTCCGTTTGCCCACTGCCACGAGGTGCAGGGCGGGGTGGGTCTCGCGCAGGCAAGCCAGCGCTTCGACGACGATACCGAGGTTCTTGCGCTCCTCTATGCTGCCCACGAACAACAAAAAGTCTTCGGGCAAGCCGTAGCGCCGCCGCACGGCCGTCGTGGCCGACGGCCCCGGATTCTCGGCGTATTTCGGTTCACAACCCTGATAGATGACGTGGATTTTTTCGGGCGCGATGCCGAAATACCGCACGATGTCGCGCTTCGTGCATTCGCTTACGGCCAGAATCCGGTCGGCCTGCCGACAGGCCTGCCGTGCCTTGAGCGTGTATATCCACCGGTCAACCGGCTTGTAAAACTGCGGATAGACGAGGAAAATGAGGTCGTGTACCGTTACGACGCTGCGGATGCCGCGCTTGGCGAGGCCCACGGGCAGTTCGTTGCTCAGGCCGTGGTACAGCCCGATGCCGGCTTGGGTCAGCGTGCGCCCCATGCCGTAGCGCCGCCAAAGGGCCGGGAACCGCCGGGTCCAAAAGCCTTGGGGCGGCAGGGCGGCGAGGAATGCCGGATAGCGTTCGAGTAAGCGTTGATAGGCCGCCGACAGCGGGCGTTTGTTTTTGCGGGCCGCGGCCAGGTAAAGCGTTCGGGGCAGGTCGGCAGCCGTATGCGCCGCCATCGCTTCGGCCAACCCTTCGATGACAAAGCGGCTGTAGTTGCCCAAGCCGGTGCCGTTGTAGGCCGCGCGTTTGGCGTCGAATCCGATGGCCGGCCGGCCTTGCGTCTGTTCCCGCTCCATCCCCATGCGTCCTTATTTGACCGGAATCGCCATCGGCGTCACCGTCGTGGAGGGTGCCGGCAGGTTGAAGTCGCGTTCGGCCTTGCCCATCAGATAGGCGAACAGAATCATGTTCTTCACGTTCTCGGTCAGCCGCAGGAACAGCAAACTGTTCTTGGTGCCGCTGTTGCCGCTCTTGATGCGCTTGATTTGCCGCTTGTCCAAAGCGTCGAACCACGATATCGCTTTCAGATGCTCGGCGTTCAAATCCTCCAACTGGGCGTAGTGGCCGTTGCGGATAATGAAAATCAAGTGGTCGAATATATCGTGTAGCGTCTTGGAACCGCTTTTAAGGTCGGCGATCTGTTCCGGCAACATCGGCTTGTGGCGGTTGTCGGTATGTTCGTAGCTGGCGTCGATGAGGAAGGAGGCCGAGTGCAGGATTTCGCGCAGGTAGTTCACGGCCTGCACGTAGAAGGCCGAGCCGGCCACGCCCTTGTCCTGCAACAGCGTCACCGTGTCGTTGAATTTGTTTTTCATCAACTGCGTGTGCGTGTCCAATTCCTGGAACACGCGTTTCGTGTTGCGTAATAGCCGCAGGTCTTCGGCTTCCAGGCCATTCAGCACCTCGTCGTACAGGGCCGGGATCTGTTCCAGCAACCCCATCATTTCGTTGTTGATGTTGCCCACCAGGCCTTCGTCTTCCGTCCATTGGCCGTAGAGATAACCCGTCTGTTCCGCCTGTTGCATCGCTTTCCGCTTGGAGATGATGCGGCTGCGCAGCATGATGAACACCACCATGCCGATGACGGGGATGATGGCGAAGACGCCGCCGAAGTGGAACAGGCTGGCGAGGCAGAACGCCAACAGGAGCGCGACGAGCGCGGTCATGAACCAGCCCGCGATAACGGTAAAGACGCCCGTGACGCGGTAAACGGCGTTCTCACGGCCCCAGGCGCCGTCGGACAACGACGACCCCATGGCCACCATAAACGTGATATAGGTGGTGGACAGCGGCAGTTTGAGCGAGGTACCGAACGCGATGAGCGAGGCGGCCACCATCAGGTTGACCGAGGCGCGCACGAGGTCGAACGCCAAGTCTTCCTCCTGGTTCTTGGCGGGCTTGAACCGCTTGGCAATCGCTTTCTTCAAGGCGGGCGGCAGGATGCGGTCGATGGCTTCGCTCATGCCCACGAACATCTTGACCACCGAGCGCGACAGCGGCGTGGACGAGAAACGTTCCTCCTCGCTGTTCTGACTGCTCAGGTTGACCGTCGTTTTCAACACGGTGCGGGCTTTCTTGGAGAACCACAGCGCACAGGCCATGATGACGCCGGCCATGAACAGGAAAATCGTGGCCGTGGGTGCGTCCTGCCCGGCCAAAGCCCCCATCGCCAACTGGTCGGGCGCGATGCCGCCCGCCTGCTGGAAAATCTCGAACGAACTCAAACCGGCCATGGAAACCCCGATGAAGTTCACGAGGTCGTTGCCGGCAAAGGCCATGGCCAACGCGAACGTGCCGGCCAGCACGATGACGCGCAGCGGGTTGTATTTGAACAGCAGTTGCACCGCCCATAGGATCAGCCCCGATACGGCGAACGTCAGGCCCAGGAATTCCATCGTGTGCTGTCCCAAAAATTCAACCCATTCGGGACGCAGCAGCGTGGAGTCTTTCATGGCCTTGAAAATCAAGAAATAGGCAATCAACGCGATGCAGAGGCCGCCCCAAATAGCGCCGAAATACCGCACGGTGCGTTTGGTCTTGAAGCTGAACAGGCAGCGGGCCAGGAACTGCACGATCATACCGAAGATAAAGCCGATGAACACCGAGGCCAGGATGCTGAACACGATGGCCGACGCCTTGGACGTATTGATATAGGTAGGCAGTTGCGCGAGCGTTTCGCCGGCGTTGTGGTAAATCTTGATGACGGACATGGCGATGGACGCGCCCAGCAGTTCGAACACCATCGACACCGTGGTGGAGGTCGGCAGGCCGAACGTATTGAACAGGTCGAGCAGGAGGACGTCCGAAATCACGACGGCCAGGAAAATCAACATGACCTCGTTGAAGTAGAACTTGGCCGGATAGAAAATACCGCTGCGCGCCACCTCCATCATGCCGCTGGAGAACGTCGCGCCCAGCAGGATGCCGATGCTGGCGATGATGAGTACGACATAGAGCGGGGCGGCCTTGGAACCCGTGGCCGAGTTGAGGAAGTTGACCGCATCGTTGCTGACGCCGACGACGAGGTCGGAGCAGGCGAGGCTGAACAGCGTGATGATGAGTAAAAGGTAAATGATTTCGTAGCTCATGACATAGGGGTAATTGTGCTTTGAAAACGTTCGTTCAATGTATTGAGAACGGGCCAAATCTTATAGGAAAGCGTCTCCATCGGCCGGAAAAGCAGCGAATGGTTACGGATTTCGGGTTTGAGGATATGCTGTTGGCGGTCGATGCGGTTCCAGCAGAAAATCAGCAGGCCTACGACCAAGGCCGTCTTGAACAGCCCGATGACGAGGCCGCAAAAACGGTTCAACAGCCCCAGCGACAGCATCTTGACCAAACCGTCTATGCACTTGCCGAGCAGGTAGGTGCCGATGAGGACGGCCAAGAACGTGATGATGAACGAAACAGTGGCGGCGTATTCGCCCTTGATGCCCAACTGTTGGCCGACCCAGGCCGAGAAGCGGATGGCGATGTAGATGCCGGCGATGAGCGACAGGATGCTGACCAGTTCCATGACCAAGCCGTTTCGGAACCCTTTGTATCCGAACCAAATCAACGGAATGACAATCAGCAAATCGAGGAAGTTCATGCGTGCAACAGGCGTTTGGTCAGTTCGGAGGCTTCGAGGAAACGGCGCAGTTCGGGATCGTCCGCCTCTAAAATCGTATGTCGGTTGCCCGTCCACCAACGTTTCCCTTCAAAGATGAAATGCACGAGGTCACCGTATTGCAGCACCGAGTTCATATCGTGCGTGTTGATGACCGTCGTCGTTTGGTATTCCTCCGTGATTTCGGCAATCAGGGCGTCGATGCGCGCCGAGGTCTGCGGGTCGAGGCCCGAGTTGGGCTCGTCGCAGAACAGGTATTTGGGGGTGTTGACGATGGCGCGGGCGATGGCGACGCGTTTCCGCATCCCGCCGCTCAGTTCCGACGGATAGAGCCGGTCCACGTTTTCCAGCCCCACGCGTTTGAGGCAGTCGTGGGCGCGTTCGTGCTTTTCGGCGCGCGTCATGCGGCTGAACATATCGAGCGGGAAGATGACGTTTTCCAACACCGTCTGCGAGTCGAACAGCGCGCCGCCCTGGAACACCATGCCGATGTCGCGCCGTATCTCGTTCACGGTCTTGGGGTCGTGTCGCTCGTCGAACTGACGGCCGTCAAACAGAATCTCGCCGTTTTCGGGCATGAGCAGACCCGCCAGGCATTTCATAAGCACCGTTTTGCCGGAACCGCTCCGTCCGATAATCAAGTTGGCCTTGCCCGGCATCAAATCCATCGTGATGCCGAAAAGCACCTGACGGTTTCCGAAAAACTTGTCTATGGATTTGATGGATAGCATGGCGTTTCGGTTATGAAATCAACAATTGGGTCAAGAGCAGGTTCGACAGGATGATGGCGATGCTGCTGTGCACGACGGCTTTCGTGCTCGCCTTGCCCACTTCCAACGCGCCGCCTTGCACGTAATAGCCTTGGAACGACGAAATGGAGGCGATCAGGAACGCGAAGAACACCGTTTTAATCAGCGCGTAGGCCAAGTCGAAATTCTCCGGTTCAAACTGCATCCCGTATAAGAATTCGTAGGTCGTCATGCCGCCCACGCTTACGCCGATGGTCCAACTGCCGATGAGCGCCACGACGATGCTGAGCATAATCAAGACGGGGTTGAACAGCAGGGCCGCGATGATTTTAGGCAGAATCAGGTAGTTGGCCGAATTGATACCCATCACCTCGATGGCGTCGATTTGTTCCGTGATACGCATCGTGCCGAGTTGGGACGCGATTTGCGAGCCCATTTTGCCGGCCAAAATCAGACTGATGATCGTGGGGGAAAATTCCAGGATGATGGCTTTCCGCGTGGCATAGCCGATGGCGTAGAGCGGCATCCACGGGCTGTCGATGTTGAGGCGCATCTGAATCGTGACGGCCGCGCCCACGAAAAGCGATATGATACTGACAATCAAAACGGAACTAATGCAGAGGTTGTAGATTTCATCGGAAACCTGTCGCCAGAACAAACGGCGTTTGGTCGGTTTGGTGAACACCGTCCCGAGGAGCATCAGATATTGTCCGAACCGCTTGAACATTAAGGTCTGTTTAGTCGTTTTATAGATGACAAAGTTAGTATAAAACGCCGATATTCGCAAACCCGGTCAGGATGCCTGCCTTTCGGCCTCCAATTGGGCGCGCGACTTGCTTTGGGTAACGATATACACGCCGGTGAAGACCAGGGCGGTGGCGATGACCTTCGGCCAGGTGAAATGATCCAGCCCCCATACGAGCGCGATGGTCGTGGCCGTAATCGGCTGGGTGTAGTTATAGACGCTCAGCGTCGTGGGGCGCAGGCGTTGCTGGGCCAGGGGGATGAGCAGATAGGTCAGGAACGTGGCCGCCGCCACGACATAGCCGGTTTGTACATAGGTGAACGGCTGCCAAACCTGGAAGTCAATGCGTTGCACGTAGCGGAACGTGAGCGGTAACGAGAGACAGGTGCCGAACAGGAACATCCATTTCATGATGGTGATGGAGCGGTAACGTTGGATGACCGGTTTGAAGGCCGTCAGGTAGATGGCGTAGGACAGGCCGCTGACGATGCAGAGCGTCAGGCCGATGATGCGGCGGGAACCCTCGGCGGCCGTGGCCGCGTCGGTGGGGCGCGCGCTCGATACAATCATATAGACCGCGCCCGACAGGCCGAGCAGGACGCCCAAGGCCTTTTTGAACGTAATCGGCTCTTTGAGGAACAAGGCCGACAACAGCATCGTCAGGATGGGGGTAAACGTGACGACGATGGCGGCCTCGATGGGGCTGATGTATTCCAAGCCCTTGACAAACAGCATCTGATTCAGCAGAATACCGAACACGGCCGCGAAGAACAGGCGGACGAGGTCGCGCCCGGGCACGCGTTCCCGTCGGACGAACAGCGAGGCGAGCCAAAACAGCGCCATCGCGCCGGCGGTGCGGAAGAACGCCATGGCGTAGGCCTCCATGTAGGCCGGCATCACGGCCTTGGCAATCGGGATGTTGGCGCCGAAAATGATGTTGGCGGCCAGGATGGCGAGATGCCCTTGGGCCACGCGGCGGGTGGAAGGATTGGAAAGGAATCGGCTCATATCCGGCTAAGTTCGGTTCTGCGCTCGACTTGCGCAAAACGTTGGCAAAAGTATGAAAAAAAACATAATTTTGTAATCCTAAAAACACCAAAGCCTATGAGTCTCTTCATGTCGATTATCGATTACAAAAGCGCGTTGATACGCAGTATCTTGGCGATTGCGGTCGGCGTATTGTTCTGCATCTTCCCCACGGAGGTGGCCCGTTGGTCGGTCATCGTCATCGGGGGCATCATCGTGCTCGGCGCCGTGGTGTCGTTTGCCGTCAAAGGCCTCGGCAAGAACCGCGCCCTGTCGTTCGGCGATGTGTTGCGGTTAGTGCTCATCGCGGCTTTCGGCATTTTCGTCATTTGGGAAAACGAGTTTTTCGCGCGTTTCATCATGTGGTGCCTCGGCCTGTTGCTCGCCATCGGCGGGGGCAGCCAGCTGTCGGTCGTCATCGGTTCGCGGCGGATGCTGAACGTTACCTTGCCGTTCACGGCCTATCTGATGCCGGTGGCCTTGATTGCGGTGGGGTTCCTGATTTGCTTCAATCCGTTCGACAGCATCGAGGTGCTGTTCCGTATTTTCGGGATAGGCGCGGCCTTCTACGGCCTCAATGACCTGTTCACGCAAATCCGTCTGCGCCGTAAGCTCAAACAGATGGGCAAGGTCATCCGTCACGGCGACGTGGAGGATATCCCTTATGAAGAAGTGAAATAAACCAATAAAAACTTATAAAAATCATGAAAAAAGTATGGATGTTGGCCGTTTGCCTGATCTTAGGCATCGGGGCGGCCATGGCCGACGAACGGCCGGTTTCGGTATCGGATTTGCCCAAGGGGGCGCAATCGTTCCTGAAGAAGTACTACCCGAAGGAAAAGAGCATTGCGGCTTCTATCAAGAGCGGTAAATACGCCACCTATTATGAGGTCAAGTTCAACAATACGGAAATCGAATTCACGGCCGAAGGTGAATGGAAGGAAGTGGAATGCAAGTACAGCGCAGTGCCGGAAGCCATCGTGCCGAAGAACGTAGCGGCGGCCGCCAACGAACATTTCACGAATGTGCCCATCGCCAAGATTGAACGTGACCGTCGCGGTTTCGAAATCCGGTTGGCGAACGGCGCCAAGATGACGTTCGACGTCAAGGGTAATGTCGTAGATATCGAAGACTAACCGAATCCCGGCTTGGCCGGAAACAGCGCGGCGGGGCTTCCATACGGAGGCCCTGCCGTTTTTTTATGCCTTTTGCCGCCGTGGGGCGGCCGCTTAGCCCGCGATGCCCAAGGCGGTCATGAGCAGGACGCCCGTCAGCAGGGCCGATTCATCCACCGTAAATTCGGGCGTATGCAGGTTGGACTGCGTGCCCTTTTGGGCGGGGTTGGCCGTGCCGAGCCGGAACAGGCAGGCCGGTATCAGGTGCGAGTAATAGGCGAAGTCTTCGGCCGTCATGCGCAACGGCAGTTCCTCCACGTTGGCGGGTGAAAACAGCCGGCAGGCCAGTTCGCGCACCCGCTGGGTCGCTTCGGCGTCGTTGAGTACGAACGGATAGCCGTGATCCACGGTCACGTCGCAGTCGCCGCCCATGGCCTTGGCCGTTTCGACGGCACAGCGCGTGATGTTCGCGTGCGCCTGTTTGCGCCAGTCCTCGTTGAACGTGCGGATGGTGCCCTCTATATGCACCTCCGACGGGATGATGTTCGTGCGGCCCTCGCCGATGATGCGGCCGAACGACAGCACGGTGGGGATGTAGGGCGGCGCCTGACGGCTCACGACCTGTTGCAGCGCGGTCAGGATGTTGGCCGCCACAATCACGGTATCCACGTTCAGTTCGGGCGTGGCGGCGTGCCCGCCCTTGCCCTTGACGGTCAGGTAGAGTTCGTCGGTCGAAGCCATGTATTGCCCCGCCTTCATGCCCACTTTGCCGGCGGGCAGGTCGGGCAACACGTGCATGGCGTAAATGTGTTGCGGCTTGGGGTTTTCCAGCACGCCGCCCGCAATCATTTGGGGCGCGCCGGAGCGGAAATCCTCTTCCGAGGGTTGGAAAATCAGTTTGACGGTGCCCTTCCAAAGCGTCCGCGTCTCTTGCAGGAGGCGGGCGGCGCCCAGCAGACAGGCCATGTGGGCGTCGTGGCCGCAGGCGTGCATGACGCCGGCGCGCTCGGACGCGAACGGCAGCCCGGTCTGTTCCGTAATCGGCAGCGCGTCCATGTCGGCGCGCAAGGCCACGCAACGGCTGTCGGGTTCCGCACCCGTAATCGTGGCGCATAGCCCCGTGTCGGCCAGCCCGTCTTGGTAGGGGATACCCCATTGTTTGAGCTGTTGCGCGATATAGCGTCCCGTTTCGACTTCCTCGGTCGAGAGTTCGGGATGGCGGTGCAGATGCCGCCGCATCGCCACGGTGTCGTCGTGGTATTGTCGGGCCCGCTCCATCAGCAGGGTCAGCAGGGTCAGCAGGGAATCATCGAAAGCCATGGAAAAGAATTTAGGTTAGGTTTTGCAGGCGCACCAAACGGGCATAGGCGCCGTCGAGCCGCATAAGCTCCGCGTGCGTGCCGGTTTCGGTGATATGGCCGTTGTCGAATACGAAAATACGGTCGGCGTGGCGGATCGTGGAAAGGCGGTGGGCGATGACGATGGACGTGCGCCCCTGCATGAGTTCGCCCAAGGCCTGTTGCACGGCCTTTTCCGATTCGGTGTCGAGCGCCGACGTGGCTTCGTCGAGCACTAAAATCGGCGCGTTTTTGAGGATGGCCCGCGCGATGACGACGCGTTGGCGCTGGCCGCCCGACAGGTTGCAGCCGCGGTCGCCCACCAGACTCTGATAGCCCTCCGGCATCGCGCTGATGAACGCGTGGGCGTTCGCCTTCTTCGCCGCCGCCACGACTTCTTCCGCGCTGTAGTCGCCGCCGAAGCGGATGTTGTTCTCCACCGTATCGTTCCAAACGAACGGGAACTGGTTGACCGTGCCCACCAGTTGGCGCAGGTCTTTCAGTTTGAGGTCGCGCAGGTCGATGCCGTCCAGCAGGATGCGGCCTCCCGTCACGTCGTAAAAGCGGGAGAGCAGGTCGGCCGTCGTCGTCTTGCCCGAGCCGGAAGCCCCCACAAACGCATAGGTCTTGCCCTTTTCCAAGCGCAGATCCACTTGGTCGAGTACGTCGCCGTTCTGTCCCGGTTCGGCGTCCGGATAGCGGAACGAAACGTTCTCGTAGCGGATGTCGTGTTCGAAGTCGGCCTTGGCGCGGGCGTCGGGCTTCTCGCGCACCTGTTCCGGGATGTCGATGATTTCGTAAATCCGTTCTAAGGCCGCGCGGCCGTTCTGCAAATTATAGTAGGCCGAAACCGTGGCCTTGGCCGGCGAAATCAGTTTGATGAACAGGATGATGAACAGAAACATCTTGTCGGGCGAGAACGCGCCCTGCAACACTTGGCGACCGCCGAACCACAGCACGACGATGGAGACGGCGATCAGCAGGATTTCCGTCAGGGGCTCGGACAGGTCGCGGCGGCGGTGTACGCGGTTGAGCAGACGGGCGTACCGTTGGTTCTTTTCCTTAAAGACCGTCGCGGTGTATGCGATCAGGTTGAACGATTTGACGACGCGCACGCCGCTGATGGCTTCTTCGGTCAGGTTCAGCAGTTCGCCCATCATGGCCTGTCCCTTGCCCGAATCGGTCTTGAGCCGTTTGCCGATAAAGGCCGCCAGCCAGATGAAGGGCGGCATGAGGCAGATGATGAGCAGCGTGAGCGGTGCGCTGATGGAGAACAGGGCGATGAGGAACAGCAAGACGTTCAGCGGGTCTTTGAAGAAACTCTGAATGGAGGTCATGATGGCCCATTCCACGGCGTTGATGTCGGCCGTCATGCGTGCGATGAGGTCGCCCTTGTGCTGTTGCGAAAAGGCGGCGAGCGGCAGATGGACGATGCGGCTGTAGAGGTCGTTGCGCAGGTCGCGGAGCAGCCCGCTGCGGATGGGCCCCAAGAAGAACATACCGAGGTAGCGGAACAGGTTGGCCAACACCGTAAAGGCGAGGAAGGCGCCGGCCACGTAGAGCAGGGCGGGGAAGGCACCTTGGCTGTCGCGGATGCGGCCGATATAATAGTAAGCGTATTGCAGCAGCGTGTCGGTGTCGAAACTGAGGCGCTCCGGCAACGTCTGCACGTCTTCGGTCAGGCCGAACAATACCGACAGAAAGGGAGCCAGCATACTCAGCGAGAACAGCGAAAAGCAGACGAAGCCCACGTTGCTCAGCATATTGAGCAACCAATAGCCCCAGTAATGCTTCAGATTCGAGAAAAAACGGTAAACCAACGTCGCAAGTCTTAGTCCGGATGCAAATTTACTAAAATTCACATAAAAAAACGGACCCGCCCCGCAGGACGGATCCGTTCGCGCCGTGAGGCCGCGCCCTTGCGCGCCCGCCGCCTTAGGCTTGGTTTTCGGACTGATAGAACACGTACTTGCCCTCAAAGACATCGATGTTGATCGGCTTCTCCTTGTTGAAGTCGTTGGCCAGCAGGCTCTTCGACAGCTCGTTCGTGATGTGCCGCTGGATGTAGCGTTTCAGCGGGCGCGCGCCGTACTGCGGGTCGTAAGCCTGTTGCGCGATGTCCTTATAGACGGCTTGGCTGATGGCGGCCGTATAGCCGTTGCGGGCGAGTATCGCTTCCAGCTGCCGCAACTGCAACTGTACGATTTGCAGGATTTCGTCGCGGTTCAGCGGCTTGAACACGATGATTTCGTCAATCCGGTTCAGGAATTCGGGCCGCATCCGCTGCCGCAGGGCTTCCAGTACCTGCCGGCGGCTTTCGTCGTAGGCCTCGTCTTCCTTGCCCGGCGCCATGCGGTCGAACGCCTGTTGGATATACTCCGCGCCGAGGTTGGACGTCATGATGATAATCGTGTTCTTGAAGTCGGCCGTGCGCCCCTTGTTGTCGGTCAGCCGTCCGTTGTCCAGTACCTGCAGCAGGATGTTGAACACGTCGGGATGCGCCTTTTCGATTTCGTCAAGCAGGATGACGGCGTAGGGCTTGCGGCGCACCGCTTCGGTCAGCTGGCCGCTCTCGTCGTAGCCCACATAGCCCGGAGGCGCGCCCACGAGCCGCGATACCGTGTGTTTCTCCTGGTATTCGCTCATGTCGATGCGGATCATCGCATTCTCGTCGTTGAACAGGTATTCGGCCAAGGCGTTCGCCAACTCGGTCTTGCCCACGCCGGTCGTCCCCATAAAGATGAACGAACCCACGGGACGTTTCTCGTCGCCCAGGCCGGCGCGGCTCCGGCGGATGGCGTCCGAGATGGCCGCGATGGCCTCGTCCTGACCCACCACGCGTTTGTGCAGCTCTTCCTCTATATGAAGCAGTTTCTCGCGTTCGCTCTGCAACATACGGCTCAGCGGGATGCCCGTCCAGCGCGATACCACGTCCGCGATTTCCTCGCTGCCGATTTCCTCCTTAATCATCGCGCCGTCCTTTTGCAGCGCGTGCAGTTTGGCGCGGCCTTCCTCCACGGCCTTTTCCGCTTCCTTGATGCGGCCGTAGCGCAGTTCGGCCACCTTCTCGTAATTGCCGGCGCGTTCGGCCTGCTGGGCTTCGAACTTGAACCGTTCGATATCGTTCATCCGCGCCTGCACTTGGTCGGCCAATTCCTTCTCGCTGCGCCATTGCGCCGTCATGCTGTCGCGTTCGGCCGACAGGTTGGCGATTTCCGCACCCAATTCCGTCAGCTTGGTCTGGTCGTCCTCGCGTTTGATGGCTTCGCGTTCTATTTCCAACTGGCGGATTTTACGCTCCAACTCGTCGATTTTCTCCGGCATCGAGTTCATCTCCAACCGCAGTTTGGCGGCCGCCTCGTCCATCAGGTCGATGGCCTTGTCGGGCAGGAAGCGGTCGGATATATAGCGGTGCGAGAGTTCCACGGCCGCAATGATGGCTTCGTCCTTGATGCGGATGTGGTGGTGGGTCTCGTAGCGTTCTTTCAGCCCCCGCAGAATGGAGATGCTGTCCTCCACCGACGGCTCGTCCACCATCACGATTTGGAAACGGCGTTCCAAGGCCTTGTCCTTTTCAAAATACTTTTGGTATTCTTTCAGCGTCGTGGCGCCGATGGCACGCAGTTCGCCGCGGGCCAGCGCCGGTTTAAGGATGTTGGCCGCGTCCATCGCGCCCTCGCCGCCGCCCGCTCCCACAAGCGTATGGATTTCGTCGATAAACAGGATGACTTCGCCGTCCGACTGGATGACTTCCTTGACGACGCTTTTCAGCCGCTCTTCAAATTCGCCCTTGTATTTCGCGCCGGCCACAAGCGCCCCCATGTCGAGCGAGAACAGCTGCTTGGTTTTCAGGTCGTCGGGGATGTCGCCGCTCACGATACGGTGCGCCAAGCCTTCGGCGATGGCCGTCTTGCCCACGCCCGGCTCGCCAATCAGAATCGGGTTGTTCTTCGTGCGGCGGCTCAGGATTTGCAGCACGCGGCGGATTTCGTCGTCGCGGCCGATGACCGGGTCTAATTTGCCGGCGCGCGCCAGGTCGTTCAGGTTCTTGGCGTATTTGCCCAAAGCCTGGTACGTGTCTTCGGCGTTGGCGTCCTTGGCCGTCTGGCCCTTGCGCAGTTCCTTGACGGCTTCGGCCGCCGTTTTGGCGTCCAAGCCCTGCGCCTTGAGCAAGCGTCCGGCGGGCGTGTCGGTGTTGAGCATGGCGATGAGCAGCAGTTCCAGCGTGATGTATTCGTCGCCGAACGATTTGAGCAGGTCTTGCGCCTTGTTGAACACCTGTTCCGCGTCGGCGTTCAGGTAGGGCTGGGTGCCCGTCGAACTCGGCAGCCGGCCGATTTCCTCGTTCAGTTTCTGTTGGATATAAGCCGGATTCGCTTCCGCCTTTTTGAGCAGAAACGGCAAGATATGGTCGTCCGCCTGGAACATACCGTGCAGCAAGTGCAGGTCGGTCACGGCCTGGCTCTGATGGGAGGCCGCCGTTTGGATGGCCGTTTGCAGCGCCTCCTGTACTTTGATGGTCAGTTGGTTCGGATTCATAGTCTGGTGTTTTTTCGTTTTGGTTTCGGGTGACCCGGCGGGCGTGCCGCGGGACACCGTCCGCGGCCCGTTAGGACAAAAACAACGCCAAGGGGCGGAACGGCCCGAAAAGGGTGTAAGATATGACTAATTGTCGCAAAAATAAGGACAAAAAGCGAATTTTTAAGACAAAACGACAGAAGGTAGGGCTTGGAAAGGCGGCCTACCGGTGACGTGCGCCGCGTTCGGCATCGGGGTTGCGTGCGATGACGTCCTCCACCGGATACCAGTAGGGGGCTTGGAAGACAAAGGCGTCGTACACGCCGCCGGCCGGCACGAGGCGGGCGGCCGTTTGGTCGAGCGAGAGCGGGTCGTGCATCAGGCGGTCGCATACAATCATGTAGGCGGGCGTCTCTTTGGCCTTCTTGCCGTGGTAGCGGCGGTAGGATTGGTAGTCGTAGCGCAGGATGAGGTCCGTGCGCGGGTTGTAGCGGAATACGATGCGGCGCATGGCCGGCGTTTGGCGGGCGGTCGGCGCGCCGATGGCGTTGTCGTCGGCCCCCTGTGGTTTATAGCCGATGTAAGCGTTGGGGTAGGCGGCCTCCTGCGGTCGGCTGGTTGGCATCCCCTTGGCGGCGGGCGGCACGCTCTGCGGCAAGGCCTCCCGTTTGAAAATCGGCGCGCCGAAGGTCACCGTGCCGTCCGGCAGCAGTCGCAGCACGTCGATGACTTTCTGCGCGTAGCGGTTCTGACTGTGGTTCACGCCGATGAGCGTCAGCTGCAGCGTGTCGCCCTGGCGGTGTTCCACGGCCTGATAGTAATACGCGCCCCACCACTGTGCCGGTGTCAGCGTCAGCGCTTCGGGGTAGGGTTGGTAGGATGAGAAATCCTGCAACGGATAAAAGCGGTAGGCGGCGCTGTCCGCCGTTGCGGGTTCGCTGTCCGCCGAGGGCTGCTTTACCCACACCAGGCCGCCGTAAGACGACGTGCCGTTGATGTTCGGCACGCTCCAGTTGAGCAGTTGTAGCCGTCCGTCCGTACTCTTGAAATACATCAGCCCTTCGAGGTTCTCCCAAAGGTAGGGGGCGGGCTCGGGGCGGCGGCGCACCAAGGCTTCGAGCGTCTGCCCGAACGCGCGGTGGTGCTGGCGGCTGCGTTCCACGGGGCCGTGGTAAATCAGTTGCAGCAGCGAGTCGGCCCGCAGCCGGAGCGCGTCCTCCGATAGGCCGTTCGTCACCGCGTCTTGCGCCGCCGTGCCGCCCGCCGCAAAGTCCGCCGCGTTCTGCGCCGCCGCCAGCCCGCAGGCCGCCAACCATAACCCTATGATACCGCTCCAGTTCCGCATAACCGGCTGCAAAGATAGTGGAAATCCGACCCTTACTCCTGCACCTCGAACTGGTCTTTTCCTACGCCGCAGAGCGGGCAAATC
>CAMWIS010000013.1 GCA_947174375.1 uncultured Bacteroidales bacterium | reverse complement strand
CTCAACGTGGGCTTCGGCGGCCACCGGCGTTGCAACTTCAGCGGCCGGTGCGAAAACCGGCGCTTCGGCCTGAACCGGCACCTTAATTTCGGCGGCAGGCGCAAAAGCCGGGGCTTCGGCCTGAACCGGCGCCGCCACCTCAGCGGCGGGCGCAAAGGACATATCGTCGAACCAAGCCTGCGCCAAATTCTGCGCCGAGGCGGGTTTCTCCACCGTGGCCACCGGCGTTTCCACCGGGGCGGCGGGCGTTTCGTCCAAAGCCACCAAGCGTTTTTCCTCTTCCTTGACGGTGGCTACCGTCGGCGTGGTCAGCGTGGGAACCGGCACCGCGACCGGTTCGGTCATGACCGGCGCATTCAAGCGGGTCTCCGCCCGTTCGTCTATACGGACTTCCGTGCCGTCGGTGCGGATTTCAGCAAGATGCATACGCGTTTGCTGTTCGTAGCTTCTTTCGTTGAAGCCCGTGGCCACGAGCGTTACCTGCAGGTAGTCTTCCTCGCAGTTGTCGGCGCCCGCGCCATAGATGACTTCCACTTCGTTGCCCACATGACTGCGGACGAATTCGGCCACCACATAGACTTCTTCCAACAGCAAGGGCGACTTTTCGCTACCGATGACGCACAGCAGGATGCTTTTCGCGCCCTCGATGCTGTTGTCGTTCAACAGCGGCGAATCCATAGCCGCCATGATGGCTTCCTGCGCACGGTTCTCGCCGTTGGCGCGGCCCACGCCCATGAGCGCGACCCCGCTCTGGCTCATGACGGTATTGACATCGCGGAAATCGACGTTAATCATCGTATGTACCGTGATGATTTCGGAAATGCCCTTGGCCGCCGTGCTCAACACGTCGTCGGCCTTGGCCAAAGCGTCCTTGAACGGCATCTTGCCGCCCATCGTCCGCAGGTTGTCGTTGTTGATGACGAGGATGGCGTCCACGTATTTACGCAATTCCTTGATGCCTTCCTGCGCCTGTTGCAGACGCCGGCGGCCTTCGAAAGAGAAAGGCGTGGAAACGATACCCACCACCAATATTTCCTTGACATCGTCGTCGAGTTCGATTTCCTTGGCCACGGCCGCCACTACCGGCGCGGCGCCCGTACCGGTGCCGCCGCCCATACCGGCCGTCACGAACAACATATGCGTATTGTCGGAAATAATCTCCTTGATTTCCTCTTTCTTTTCCAACGCGGCCTGCTGCGCCACAGCCGGCACGTTACCGGCCCCGAGGCCTTTCGTGCGTCCCAACTGCAGTTTGACCGGCACCGGGCTTTGCTGCAAAGCCTGCGCATCGGTGTTGCATACGACAAAATTAACGCCCACAATGCCCTGACGGTACATATGATTGACTGCATTGCAGCCGCCACCGCCAACGCCTATGACCTTGATGTAGGAATCGCTCTCCTTCGGGGCCACGAAAGAGAGAATGTCGTCGTAATTGTTCGTGTTCTCCATATTGTTGTTAACCTATTTTTCGATGATAAGGACAAAATTACACTATTCTGAGACGCCTTAAACCACCCTTTTCAGTAACTTATACACCAAGCCCTGTTAAAAACGGTGGAAAACCGGAGCGGCCGTTTCCGCTTAGTTCAATTCGTCGTCCTCATCCACGTCTTTCACCCATTTCACAAGCATTTCCTTGGTCGTCTGCGTCCAGTCGAACAGCTTGCGTTTGGGTTTTTCCTCTTTTTCTTCGGCCCGGGCTTCCGCTTCCGCCTTTTCGGCCGCCGCCTGCGCCGCCGCTTCTTCTTCCTGACGCGCGGCTTCCACCTCGGCCATACGGGCTTCCCGTTCCTGCTGGCGCAAGGCTTCATCTTCCGCCAATTCCGCTTCACGGTAAAGACCGAACATGACCAAACCGATGGCCGTCGCAAAAATCGGGTCGCTCAATTCGGCCGGCGAATCCTCGCTCAGATAACGCGTGGGCACGCCGAGACGCGACTCCCGTCCGATGACGTAATCGGTCAACTGCGACAGGAACTTCATTTTGGAGCCGCCACCCGTAAGCACCACGCCGCCGAGCATATTCTTGCAGCCCGATTCTTCGATTTCCCATTGCACGGCCGCCAGGATTTCCTCCATACGCGCCTTGATGATTTCTATCAGGTTCTTGACGGAAATCTCGCGCGGCGCACGGCCGGTCACGCTGCTGGTGGTTACATACAGGTTGTTGCTTTCGGCCGACGGCAACACCGCGCCGTACTGCACTTTGAGCCGCTCGGCCTGCAACGGCAACACCTTGCAGGTTTCCTGAATGTCGTCGGTGATGGCGTTGCCCGCAAACGCGATGACGCCCGTATGCCAAATGACGCTGTCTTGAAAGACGGCCACATCGGTCGTACCGCCGCCTATATCCACGAGCACGACGCCCGCCTGTTTCTCGTCGTCGTTCAATACCGACATGGCCGAAACCATCGGTTCCAACACGAAGCCGGCCAGTTCCAGGCCCGCTTTCTCGACGCTCCGCTGAATCAGGTTCACCGCTTCTTCCTGCGCCGTCACGATATGGTAGTTGGCCTCGAGGTTGGTGCCGACCATCCCGATGATGTCGCTTTCCATCAGATTTTGGTGACGGTCTAACGTGAACGTCTGCGGGATGACGTGGATGATGCGCTCGCCCGGATTGGTCTGACTGTTGAACATCGACTTCTGCAGTTCGCGGATTTCCTGCTTGGTGATGACCGCATCCGGATTGGAGCGGATGGAGGAACCGCGCTGACGGTAACTTTGGATATGCTGTCCGGCGATGCCGACGTAAACGGAACGGATATCGACGTTCGTGTTCTTTTCGGCAATCTCCACCGCCTCGCGGATGGCTTCGGAGGCCTTGACGATGTTGATGACCGTACCGCGCTGCACCCCGAACGAAACGGTATGTCCGTAACCCAGGATTCTGATTTTGTTGTTTTCGGCCTGTTCGCCGACCATGGCCACGACCTTGGTCGTCCCGATGTCCAGACCCACGACAATGTTACCTTCGTCTGCTTTCATATCTCTTGATTTTATTTTTCTATATACTATAATATATCTAACGGCGCACGGCCACTATCTGCCCTTGGTAACGCATATCCAATACGGCGTAACGCTCCCATCCGCTCTGCGGCATCCCTTTGCGGTAAAACAGCACGGTGTTGGCCAATTTCTCGTCCATGCGGTCTAACGTGCCGAGCCGGATGCGCTGCCGCCCCACCTTCGGAATCAGCTCGAATTCCTGCCGGCGGTTCAGGTGGATTTGGTCTATCATGGCGTCGAGCAGGCTGTCGCGCCGCAACAGGGTTTCCATCTTGAACACCTGCGCCAAACGGGCGTCGGTGGCCTTGCCCTCCATCGTGCACACGCGCAGACGGCAGGGGTATTCGTTGTTGACCGGCAACCGCCGTCCGTCCTCGTCCAAATAGAACGGGTCGGGCGCATAGACACGCAGGAAGGGTTCGCGCTGCCGCACGTTTACGTGCAACGTGGCGTCGGTCGTGAAATAGACCTGGGCGTCCCCCACATACGGGTTTTCGTCCAGGATGTGTTCGATGAGCGAGGCGTCGAGTTCGCCCACCTGCCCCACTTTCCAGCGCACCGACTTGTCGAGCCACTGCTCGATGTCGCGCTCTTGCAGATAGACGCCCCCCTGACGGTCAACGCGGATTTCATAGCCGTTGCACGTGGCCGCCAGCCGTTGCCGTTCGGAAAAACGGACGAGCCACACCAGCAGCACGACCGCGCCGATGCCCAAGAGCCAAAGCAGGATATTTCTGACACGCCGTTTCATGCTTCCATAGCGGGTTTTACCGTGGCCGCGCGTTCATAGCCCTCGCGCAAGGGCGCCACGAGCGTATCGATGTCGCCGGCCCCCATCGTCACGAGGATGGGCACGGGCGGCAGCGCGTTCAGCACATCGACGGCGTTCTGCAGGGTGGCGTAGTGGACGGGACGGTCTTTTATCAGGTCGCCGATGCTATGGGCGGTAACGCCCGGTATCGGCTTTTCACGCGCAGGGTATATATCCAACAGCACGACCTCGTCGGCCAATTGCAGGCTTTGTGCGAAACCGGCGGCCAAATCGCGCGTGCGGCTGTAAAGGTGCGGCTGGAAGGCCACACGGATTGACCGCTGCGGGTAGAGTTCCCGCAGCGCGCGCAGACAGACGGCGATTTCGTCCGGATGGTGGGCGTAGTCGTCTATATACAGCCGGCCGCCCTGCCGGTATTGGATGTCGAAACGGCGTTTGACGCCACGGAAGCCCGGCAACAACCGGCGGATGTCTTCGGGACGGACGCCGGCGGCCAAAGCGGCCGTCACCGCGGCCAGCGCGTTCTCTACATTGTGGCGGCCCGGATAGGTCAGCCGCAGGTCTTGGATGATATAGTCGGGCGATACGTAGTCAAAGCGGTAGGCCCCGTCTTCCACGCGCAGGCCGCGCGCATAGACCTGCGTACCGGGCGTGGCTTCCAGCCCGTAGGTGCGGTACACCGGCACGTCCGGCACATAAGCCCGCCACGTGTCCTTGATGATGACCCCGCCCTGCGCGTCGGTCTGCCGCATGAATTCGGCGAAAGCCGCCCGCATATTTTCCACCGTGCCGTAGATGTCGAGGTGGTCGGCATCCATGGCCGTGACGATGCTGTAACGCGGGTGCAATTGCAGGAACGAACGGTCGTATTCGTCGGCCTCGGCCACGGCCCAGGCCGCGCCCGCCGTATATAGGAAATTGCGGTCGTAGTTCTTGGCCACGCCGCCCAAAAAGGCGCAACAGCCGCCGGTTTCGTGCAGCAGGTAGGCCAAGAGCGCGGAAGTCGTCGTCTTGCCGTGCGAACCGGCCACGGCCAGCGTATGATAGGGCCGCGTGCAGGCGCCGAGCACCTCCGCCCGCTTGTAAATCGGCACGCCCAAAGCCCGCAAGGCCTCCCATTCGCGGTGGTCGGACGGGATGGCGGGCGTATATATAACCAACTGCGTGTCGGACGGCACGAGCTCCGGCGCTTCCAGATAATGAATCCGCGCGCCGCAAGCCGCCATCTGACGGCACAAGGGCGTTTCCACCCGGTCGTAACCGTCCACGCGCTTGCCCTCATGCAGACAATACAGGGCCAAGGCGCTCATGCCGATGCCGCCTATCCCCAGGAAATAAATCCGGTCGTAATGCCTGATATCCAAATCCGTTGTCCGCATACCGGGTGCCTGTCTTTATCTTATCTGCCGAAACGGGCAATCGCGTCTTCTTCGGCGATGCGGAACACCCATTTGGCGATGTCCTGCGCCGAAGTCGTCTTGCCCATACGGGAAATGTTCTCCGACATGAGCGTCTTGCGGCGCTCGTTTTGCATGAGTTCCACCACCGTCTTGCCCAATTCGCCGTAAACCCGGTCGTCGGGCATCAGGATGGCCGCATTGCGCGCGCTGAGCGCCAAGGCGTTCTTAGTCTGATGGTCTTCGGCCACATTGGGCGAAGGCACGAGGATGACCGGCTTGCCCACCACGCAGAGTTCCGATATGGCGATGGCGCCGGCGCGCGAAACCACGACGTCGGCCATGGCGTAGGCCAAATCCATATTCTTGATGAAGTCCTTGACCAACAGGCCCGGCTTTTCTTCCTGCAACATCGCCTTGACCTGCTCGTAATAGTGACCGCCGGTCTGCCACAGAATTTGACAGCCGGAAGCCAAAATCGCGTCCACGTTGTTGAGCATGGCGCGGTTGATGGAACGCGCCCCCAAACTGCCGCCGATGACGAGCAAGACGGGTTTATCCGGGTTCAGGCCGAAATGGTCGAACGCCACGGCCCGTTTCCCCGCCAAATCGACGATGTCCTGACGGATCGGGTTGCCCGTCATCAGGATTCTTTCCTTGGGGAAGAACTGTTCCATATCCTCGTAATCGACGCAGATCTTACGCGCCCGCTTGGCCAACATACGGTTGGTCAAGCCCGGAAAGGAGTTCTGTTCCTGTATCAGATAGGGAATGCCCATCAAGCCAGCCACATACAACGTAGGGCCGCTGGCGTAACCGCCCACGCCCACCACGACGTCCGGCGCGAACTGCTTGATGAGTTTGCGCACGTGCCACAGGCTGGAAATCAGCTTGAACGGCAGCGTCAGATTCTTCCACCACTGCTTGCGGTTCAGCCCGATGACATTCAAGCCCTCGATGCGGTAGCCGGCCGCCGGCACTTTGTCCATTTCCATACGGCCTTTGGCGCCCACGAAAAGGATTTCGGTATCGGGGCGTTCCGCCTTGATGGCGTTCGCAATCGCAATGGCGGGGAACACATGCCCACCCGTACCGCCACCGCTGACTATGACTTTCATGGCTTCTTGCATAGCTATCTGAGTTTTATTTTCGTTATTCATTGACGGCCGTCGCTTTTTCCATATCGGCCAATTCCTTGCCTTGTTCCTTTTTCTGTTTTTCGACGGCCGCACTTACGCTCAGCACGAGGCCCGCGCCGAACGAATTGAACCACATGGCCGTGCCGCCCATGCTCACGAACGGCAGAATCTGCCCCGTTACGGGCAGCAAGTTGACGGCCACGCCCATGTTGACCAAGGCCTGCAACGTGAACAGGAAGCAGACGCCCAACACGAGGAAGCAGCCGAACGAGCCGTGGCACTGGCGTGCGATTTTGATGCCGCGCCGGATGAACCACAGATACAGCAGCAAGACGACGATGCCGCCCACCATGCCGTATTCCTCCACGACAATCGCATAGGCGTAATCGGAATAAGGGTGCGGCAGGAAGTTGCGCTGGATGCCGTTGCCGGGCATCTTGCCGACGATGCCGCCGTTGGCGATGGCGATTTTGGCCTGCGTGGCCTGATAGTTGCTGTCGGAGCCGTCGTCGGAACCGGCGAAGTTTTCGATACGCGCCTTCCAGGTGGCGAAACGCCCCGGCAGACTGTTTTCCGGCACGATATATAAGGTGGCGGCCAACAGCCCCGCGCCCAATACCATGACGCTGAGCAAGCCCGCGAGGTAGCGCGTGCGCACCCCGCCGAACATCATCATGACCACGGAGGTCAGCATCAGCAAGGCGGCGGTGGAGAGGTTCTCGGGGAAAATCAGGCCGCAAATCAGCAAGGGCGGCCAAACGACTTGGTAAAACGTCTGTTTCTCGCCGATGGTCGCCTGCTTTTTGGCCAAGATGCGCGCCAAATACATGACCAAGGCCAACTTGGCCAAGTCGGAGGTTTGGAACGTGAGCCCGATGACCGGGATTTCGAGCCAACGGCTCGCGTCGTTCACTTTCGGCATCGCCAACGTCAAGGCCAATAGCGGCACGGCCAACCAAAACAGAATCCAACCGATACGGGAGAAATAAGTATAAGGGATGCGGGAGGTCACATAAATGATGAGCCAACCCGAAAGAATCATGCCGGTATGCTTCAACGCATAGTAGGCCGTATGCCCCGCCTGGTAGCGGTAGGCCAACAGCCCGGTCGAACTATAGACGACCAAAACGGAAACGAAGGACAACAGCAGGATAATCACCCAAATGTTCCGGTCGCCCGGTAGGTAACGATACAGCCCTATTTCCCTGTTCTTTTCCATGCGATTGCGATGTTCAAACGCCCGAAGCGGATGTTACAATTCGTTGACGGCCTGACGGAACCGGTGGCTTCGGCTCTCGCTGTTTTCGCTCGTGCCACTGCCCGGGAACAACGGCGCGTACAATACGGTCTGCTTTTCGTCGGCGCAGAGATAGGCCATGCGCACGGCCTCGTCCAACGTCTGCACCGTGAGGTAACGGTTCGGCTCCAAGTCCAAGGCCGCCCGCAATTCCTCCTGCCCGCCGACGCAAATCAGGCGCTTGACCTTGTTCATCCAAGGTCTCAAGACTTCCAGACGGTCGATTCCCTCGTGGCGTTCGCCGTCCACAATCCAGTAAATGGGTTCGTGTACGTTCTCCAACGCATACCATACCGCGTTGACGTTTTCGGCCATGGCGTCATCGACGTAATGTACGCCGCGGATGGTACCCACCGGGCAAAGCCGCCCGTTTTCCAACGAAAAGTCGTTGAACATTTCCCGAACCGCCTCCTTACGCATATCCTGTATTTTGGAAGCGACGGCTTCGGCCATGTTGGCGCAGGCGGTCTGCTGGCCCTGTACAAATAAATTCTGTATGCTCATAATATATCTCCTGCTATCTTAATTTCAATGTAACGATGGTGAACACCGCCAGAAACAATCCGACGATGAAAAAGTGAAGCACGATTTTGGGTTCCGGGTGCCCCAGCACCTGAAAATGGTGATGGAGCGGCGACATCTTGAAAATGCGGCGGCCCTCGCCATATATACGCTTCGTATATTTAAAATAGGTGACCTGCATCATGACCGAAAGGCTTTCGACGAGGAAGATGCCGCACAGTATCGGCAGCAACAGTTCCTTGCGTATCAGAATGGCGAACACGGCGATGATGCCGCCTATCGTCAGGCTGCCCGTATCGCCCATGAAGACCTGCGCCGGATAGGCGTTGTACCACAGGAAGCCGATAAGCGCCCCCACGAAGGCCGCGATGAACACGACGAGTTCGCCCGTATGCGGTATATACATTATATTGAGGTAGTCGGCGAAGATGACGTTGCCCGACACCCAGGCCAACAGGCCGAGCGTGGCCCCGATGATGGCCGAGGTGCCCGACGCGAGCCCGTCCATGCCGTCGGTCAGGTTGGCGCCGTTGGAAACGGCCGTCACGACGAGGACGACGAGCAACACGAACACAATCCAGCTGTATTTGGCCCAATTCTTATTGAAGGCCGTGAGAATGACGCTGTAGTCGAGTTCGCTGTTCTTGACGAACGGAATCGTCGTGGTCAACGCCTTTTCGGTATTCTGTTCAAAGACGGCCTGCGCCTTGGCGTATTCGTTTTGATCCAAGACGTTGTGCTTATCGACGTATTCGCGGCTCATCTGCTTTTGCGACACGACGATATCGGGATGATAGCACATCGTAAGCCCGACAATCAAGCCCAGGCCGACCTGCCCGACGATTTTGTATTTGCCGGCCATCCCGTTCTTGTTGTGACGGAACACCTTGATGTAGTCGTCGATGAAACCCATGCAGCCGAGCCATACGGTCGTGACGATCATAAGGATGACATAGATGTTGTCAAGCCGGTTGAACAAGAGCACGGGCACGAGCGTGGCCATAATGATGATGAGGCCGCCCATCGTGGGTGTGCCTTTCTTTTCCATCTGCCCCTGCAAGCCCAAATCGCGGATGGTTTCGCCGATTTGCTTTTTCTGCAGGTAGCGGATCATATACTTGCCCACGACCAGCGACAGGAACAGCGACAACAGCATGGCCGCCGCCGCACGGAACGACAGGTAGCGGAAGACGCCGACGCCGGGAAGATCCCAGACCTTATTCATGTAATCGGACAGATAATACAGCATGACGCTCTGTTTTTATCGGGTTATTTCAAATATTTCTTCAATACTTCGCGGTCGTCGAACGGATGCTTGACCCCTTCGATTTCCTGGTAGGTTTCGTGCCCCTTGCCGGCCACGAGCAACAAATCGCCCGGACGCGCCATCATACAGGCGGTTTTGATGGCTTCCTCGCGGTTGAGGATACGCAGGCATTGGGCCTGGCGCGCCGCCGGTACGCCGGCGTACATCTGGTCGAGAATGAGCTGCGGGTCTTCGAAGCGCGGGTTGTCGGACGTAAGAATCAGCAGGTCGGCGTAACGGGCGGCGGTTTCAGCCATCATCGGGCGCTTGCCGCTGTCTCGGTTGCCGCCGCAGCCTACCACGCAGACGAGCTGCGCCCCGGCCTGTTTCATGCCGGAAAGCGTGGAGAGCACGTTTTCCAACGCATCGGGCGTATGGGCGTAATCGACGATGGCCTGTTGGGTAGCGCCCTTGACGGGCTGAAAGCGGCCATCGGCCGCCGCCAGGCCACTCAATGCCGTGAGCACCGCCGTAGGCTCTTCGCCCAACAGACAGGCCGCGCCGTAAATGGCCGTCAGGTTGTAGGCGTTGAAATCGCCCACAAGCCGCGTATGCACCTCAGCGCCGTTCATCCACAGGCTCAGCCCGTGCAACGAGTCTTCCAACACCTTGGTTTTATAGTCGGCCATGCGTTTGAGCGCGTAGGTCTTGACCTGCGCCTTGGTATTCTGCACCATGACCTTGCCGTTGGCGTCGTCGGTATTGACGAGCGCGAAAGCCGTTTCCGGCAGGTGGTCGAAAAACAGCTTCTTGGCCGCGATATAGGCCTTGAACGTTTTATGGTAGTCCAAATGGTCGCGCGTCAGGTTCGTGAAGATGCCGCCGCGGAATTGCAGGCCGGCCACGCGTTGCTGCACGAGCGCGTGCGAGCTCACTTCCATAAAGACGTGCGTACAGCCCGCCTCTACCATCTGCGCCAAAAGGCGGTTGATTTCCAAGGCGTCGCCCGTGGTGTGCGTGCTGGGCACGACCGTTTCCTCGATGCGGTTCTCGATGGTGGAGAGCAGACCGCAACGGTGGCCGAGCGCGCGGAACAAACGGTAGAGCAAGGTGGCGATTGTGGTCTTGCCGTTGGTGCCGGTTACGCCCACGAGCATGAGTTTTTCGGAGGGACGGCCGTAATAGGCCGAAGCCGCCCGCCCCAAGGCCGCCGCCGAATCGGGCACCTGCACATAGCAGACGTCGGCCTGCCGTTCGGCCGGCAACTGTTCGCAGACCACGGCCCGCGCGCCGGCCGCCACCGCCTGCGGGATGAACGCGTGACCGTCCACGCCGCTACCCTTGACGGCAAAAAAGACCGACTCCGGCGCCACGCGACGCGAGTCGAAACACAATTGCCGCACCCGGACATCCGTTCCGGCCGCTTCCGGCACCAAGGCCGACAATGCAAAGCTTAATTCAGTTCCAGCCATACTTTATCATTCTTGCGGATGGGTTGCCCCGCTTCCACCGACTGCCGCCGTACCCGGCCGCTGCCGTTGACTTGCACGCGCAAGCCCTGTTTTTCCAATATATAAACGGCGTCACGCGCGCCCAAGCCCTGTACGTCGGGCATCACTTCCTTCAAACGGTTGACGGTACGCACGCGGTAGTCGCCCGAAGCTTCCGGCGTCATGCGCACGAAATCCGTCTCTTCCACTTCGCCCGCCGGCAGCCCCAGGGCCGCGAACGTGCGTTGCAGGTCGCCGCCATAGCCGGCCACGGCCGACGGATACTGTCCCTGCGCCGTCAACTCCGCGATGCTGGTGCCGCCCTCCGGCCGGTCTTTCAGCAAGGTGGCATAGACCTTGTCGGCGATTTCCTTGAACACGGGCGCGGCCAAGTCGCTACCGTATACACGCCGCTGGTGCGGTTCGGTAATCATGATCATGCACGAGTAGAGCGGCCTGTCGGCGGGGAAATAGCCCGCAAACGAAGCCCGGTAAAGCATCTTACCGCCGTCGCGGCGCGCGTAGTTAATCTGCGCCGTACCGGTCTTGCCCGCTATTTTGTAGGGCGACTTGGACAACGAACGGCCCGTGCCGTTCTGCACCACCTGTTCCAGCATCCCCCGCACCAAATCCAAGGTCTTGCGGCTTGCAATGCGTTCTTTCAACACCTCCGGCTCGTATTTCTTAACCGTTTTGCCGCCCGAGCGGATTTCGTCCACCAACTGCGGCTTCATCATCTTGCCGTTGTTGGCCACGGCGTTGTAGAGCGACAGTATCTGCAAGGGCGTGAGCTGCACCTCGTAGCCGATCGACATCCAGGGCAACGACAGCTTGGACCAGCTCTTGTCCTTGGGGTTCTTGATATAGGGCCGCCCCTCGCCGGGAATCTCGATGCCCGTTATCTCGTTCAAGTGCATCCCGTAGAGGTAGTCCACGAACTTCTGCGGGTTCTTGTGGAACGTCTCGTGCGCCAGATACGAAATGCCGACGTTGGACGACTTCTCGAAGGCTTCCTGAAACGAGATGTCGCCGTAGCCGCCGCGGTGCGAGTCTATCATGCGCTTGCCGTAGAACTCCATGATGCCCGTGGGCACGATGGTCGTGGTGTCGAACCGTCCTTCTTCCAAAATGGCGATGGCCGACGCCAACTTGAACGTGGAACCCGGCTCCACGCTCTCGCCCACGACGTAGTTGATGCGTTCGGTATAACTGCCGTCGGCCTGCCGCGTCAGGTTGGCGATGGCCACGATGCGTCCCGTGGCCACTTCCATCAAGACGGCGCAACCGTGGTCGGCCTCATTCTCGCGCACGCAACGTTCCAGCGCGGCGTGCGCCACGTCCTGGATGCGCGTGTCGATGGTGGTTATCAAGTCCTTGCCGTTGCGCGGCTCAATCGTTTCTTCATTATAGATGGGCCGCCATACGCCTTTGGCCACCCGCTGGGTCAACCGGCGGCCGCTCTGCCCTTCCAAGTCGTCGTTGAACGCCTTTTCCAAACCCGAACCGATATGCGTTTCCGTGTTGTAGGAACCTATCGTGCGCTGCGCCAACGGACTGTGGGGTTGGCTCCGCCGCTCGGACTCGGTGACGATGAAGCCGCCCTTGAACTGCCCCTTGTTGAACAACGGGAACCGCTGCATCCGCAACAGTTCGTCGTAGCTGATGCGCCGCTTTATCAAGTGGTTGCGGCGGCCTTCCTGTCGCGCCCGCTCCAACGTGCGGCGGTAGGAGGCCGAAGACACCTGCGGGTACATCGCGTGCAGGCTGTCGCAAAGCGGTTGCAGATAGCGGCGGAACGTGTCGGCCGGCACCACCTTGGGGCTCAAATCCATGCGGATTTCGAACACGGGCACCGAAGCGGCCAGCAGCGAACCGTTGGATGCATATATATTACCGCGCACGGCCTTGACATCCTCGTAGCGCAGGCTCTGTTCCTCCGACTTGGCCAACAACTCCTTGCCCTCCACGAACATGACGACGGCCATCCGGATGATGACGGCCAGCGCGAACACGAGGAAGAAGGCGTACACGAGATACACCTTCACCCACAGGGTGTCCCGGGTCTTGCCCTTGCCCTTAGTCTTCTTCGCAGTTCCCATCGTCGTTTCTGCTCAACCTGACCGGCGGCACCACCGATTCCTTGATGCCGGTCGAATCCAACATCCGCGCTACCGACGACTGACGGCTCAGACGCATATAGGCGGCTTCCACGGAGAGTTGCCGGAAACGCAGTTCCTTGACCTCTTTTTTCAGCGCATTGGTCTCGCGTACCATGCGCTCCGTGAGATAGTTATTGGCAATCAACACCAAACAGAGCGCAAAAATCAACAACAGCAACGACCAATGCTTTTGCACCAAGTCGCGCAACATCGTTGAACCGTCTAATATCTGTCTGGCTTTCATTTTTTTACACTTTTTCCGCCACCCGCATTTTGGCGCTCCGCGCCCGCGGGTTCCGCGCCACCTCTTCTTCAGAGGCCTGTATCACCTTGCGGTTGACGGCTCTGAACGGCGAAAGCGGGTTGCCGTAGAAATCCTTTTCCACCACCCCGTCCGCATTGCCGCTCCGGATAAAATGCTTGACCAAACGGTCTTCGACCGAATGGTAGGACAGCACGACCAAACGCCCGCCCGGTTTCAGCACTTCGGCGGCCTGCTGCAAAAACTGCATGAGCACGGCCTCCTCCTGGTTCACTTCCATGCGCAAGGCCTGGAACAGTGTGGCGTAAAACTTGTTCTCGCGGCCTTTCTCCGCCCAACGGTTAGTTAAATTCATCAAATCGGCCGCCGTTTCCACCGGCTGCTCCGCCCGCCGCAGCACGATGGCCTTGGCGATTTTACGCGCCTGCGCGAGGTCGCCGTAACGGTAGAACAAGCGCGCCAACGCTTCTTCGGTATAGGTGGCCAGCACCGTGGCCGCCGTCAGGCTCTGCCGACGGTCCATCCGCATATCCAGCCCGCCGTCGCCCCGAATGGAAAAACCGCGCGCCTCCACATCGAACTGATGGGAGGAAACGCCCAAATCGGCCAAAATGCCGTCCACCGGCAGGGCTTCGTAGAAACGCAGGTAATTTTTAAGGAAGCGGAAGTTTTGGTCCACTATCGTGAACCCGCCCCGGCAGTTTTGCCGCCACGACGCTTCCTGCGCATGGCGGACCGCATCTTCATCCTGGTCGAACGCCACGAGCCGCCCTTGTTCGGAAAGCCGGGAGAGGATGGCCTGCGTATGGCCGCCGCCCCCCATCGTGGCATCCACGTAAATACCATCCGGCCGTATGTTCAGCCCCTCTATGGCTTCCTGCAACAGCACCGGCGCATGATATTCCGCATCCATACCGCTCTATCAGGCATTTATGCCCGGCGTCTCTTCCTCGATGCGGCCCAAACGCTGTGCCGCCAATTCGGCGAAATCCACCGGCGATTCCTCGTTTACACGACGGTACGTCTCCACATCCCAAATCTCGATGATGTTGATTTTGGAGATGAGCACGATTTCCTTCTCGATATGCTTGGCCTTTTTCTGTTCGGCCGGAATGAGCAAACGGTCGTTGGCGTCCAATTCCACCGGATTGCCCTCCGACAACTTCCGAATCAGCAAACGGTCATTGCGGTTGTAGGGATTCAGCTTGGCGATCTTGGTCTCGATTTCGGCCTCGAACTCCTTGCGCGGATATAACTCCAGACATTCGTCGAAAATACTCTCGCGAATCACAAACCCCTGTTCGATAACGGGAGTCAGCAATTTCTTCAAGGCCGACGGGAACTTGAAGCGCCCGGCCGGATCCACCTTACAAAACTCTTTGCCGACGAGTATTGACATCTTATTCTTTTCCTTTCCGAGGCAAAAGTACACAAAAATATCTTATTCATCCCATTTTGTTAATAAATTTTCCATTTTTTCTCAAAAAATCCCAATTCCACGGCAAATAAAAACCGCCTGAATACAAACGGCGGTGCGGGATTCAACGGCTTTTTGAGGCTTGGAACCGTCTGACAGCCACGGACACGGATTGTTAATTTCTCGACATGGCCGACGGATAAGCCGACGGATAAAAAAAAGCCTCCCGACGGTGTGGATGACACCCCCGGGAGGCGAAGCGCCGGTTCAGCGCCGAACCGACTGAAAATAAGATCTTAACCGACTACATCAGGCCGTAGATATAGCCCTGTTCGTCCAAACCGATGTTGACGGCCTGCGGCACCTTGGGCAAGCCGGGCATCCGCATGATTTCGCCCATAATGACGACGAGCATCTGCGCGCCCCTGTTGATGACGATGTCGCGCACCTTGAGTTCGAAATGCTCCGCCACACCGTAGGCCTTGGGGTCGGACGAGAACGAATACTGCGTTTTGGCGATGCAGATGGGGAAATGTTCGATGCCCAACGAAGCGATTTGCTTGAGTTTCTTTTCGGCCAAAGAAGTATATACTACCGACTCCGCGCCGTAGATATTGCGGCAAACCGCCCAAATCTTGTCTTTGACCTTGTCTTGCTCGGGATAGGCGTACTGCAAGGCACCCGACGGTTTTTGCTCGATGGCCTCCACGACGCAACGCGCCAGCTCGGCGGCGCCTTCCCCGCCCTCGGCGAACGCATTGTTGACGGCGAAACGGACACCCTTTTCCGCGCAGTGGGCGCGCAGGAGTTCGACCTCTTCGTCGGTGTCGTCGCCATAGCGGTTGAACGCCACGACCACGGTCTGCCCGAACCGTTGCAGGTTGCGGATGTGCTTGTCCAAGTTGGCGAAACCGTGCACCAAGCCGTCTTTATCGGGCCGCGCGATGTCGGCCTCCGCCACGCCGCCGTGCATCTTCAAGCCGCGCAACGTGGCCACGATAACGGTCAGCTCCGGTTCCAAGCCGGCCTGACGGCATTTGATGTCGAAGAACTTTTCGGCACCCAAGTCCGCCCCGAAGCCGGCCTCGGTAACGGCATACTCGCCGAAGGTCAGCGCCATCTTGGTGGCCAGCACCGAATTACAGCCGTGCGCGATGTTGGCGAACGGGCCGCCGTGCACGAAAGCCGCCGTATGCTCGGTGGTCTGCACGAGGTTGGGCAACAGCGCGTCTTTCAGCAAGACCGTGATGGCCCCGCCTATGCCGAGATCCTTGACCGTAAACGGCTCGTCTTCAACCGTATAGCCCAACAGGATTTGGTCGATGCGTTCGCGCAGGTCGTTCAAATCGCGGCTCAGGCACAGGATGGCCATGATTTCGGAAGCCGCCGTGATGTCGAAGCCCGTCTCCATCGGCACGCCGTTGGCCGAACCGCCCAGGCCGCTGACGATATTGCGCAGGCTGCGGTCGTTGACGTCCAGCACGCGTTTCCACTTGATTTCCTTGAGCGACTTGCAGGTGTTGCGGTTCTGATAGTTATAGTTGTCGAGCAAGGCCGTTATCATGTTGTGCGCCGACGTGATGGCGTGGAAGTCGCCCGTAAAGTGCAGGTTGATGTTTTCCATGGGCAACACCTGGGCGTAGCCGCCGCCGGCCGCCCCGCCCTTCATGCCGAAACAGGGGCCCAACGAGGGCTCCCGCAAGGCCACGATGGCTTTCTTGCCTATTTTGTTGAGGCCCAAGGCCAAGCCGATGGAAACCGTGGTCTTGCCCACCCCCGCCTTGGTGGGCGTGATGGCCGTCACCAAAATGAGGTGGTGTTTCTTGATTTGCGCCTCGTCGATGCAATTGAGCGGCACCTTGGCGATATACGCGCCATAGGGGTGCAACACTTCGGGATTGATGCCGTAATGTTCCGCCACGTCCTGGATTTTCATGAGCGGCGTTTCGCGTGCGATTTCAATATCCGTCTTCATAAAGTCGAAATTTTATTGATCAAACTTTATCGGCCCGCGCCGAAAATTAGACGCAAATTTAGTATTTTTGTAGTAAAATATAACCCATGTTCACGCTCCCCATTTCGGAAAAGACCATCGACTTAGACCGGATTATCCGCAGCAAAAGCGAGAAACTGCACCGCCGCCTGCCGCGTTTCGTTATCGGCTGGCTGAACCGCCTGCTGCACGTGGATGAACTGAACGCCTACTTATATAAGGAACGCGACGCCATGGGCATCGACTTCGCCACGGCCATCCTCAACGACTTCGGCTGCAAAATCACGTTGCAGGGTGCGGAGAACCTGCCGGCGTCGGGCCGCTATATCCTCGTGGCCAACCACCCGCTGGGCGGGCTCGACGGCATGGCCATCATCAGCCGCGTGGGCGCCGTCCGCCCCGACATCCTGTTTCCGGTCAACGACTTCCTGATGTTTTTGCCCAACCTGCGGCCCGTGTTCGTGCCGATTGACAAAACCGGCCGCAACGTGCACAACCAACGGCTGCTGGCGGAAGCCTTCGCGTCCGACAACCTGTTGCTTTACTTCCCCGCCGGCCTGTGCTCGCGCAAACAGAAAGACGGCGGCATCCGCGACGAGGAATGGAAAAAGACGTTTATCGCCAAGGCGCGGGAGACGCAGCGCGACATCATCCCGGTGTTCGTGGACGGGAAAAATTCAAGTTTTTTTTATAACTTCGCGCGGTGGCGGAAACGCTTGGGCATCAAATTCAACCTCGAACAGCTGTTCCTCGTGGACGAGATGTTCAAGCAGAAAGGCCGGGAAATCCGCCTGACCGTGGGGCGGCCCATCAGCCGCAAACTATTGGAAGACCGCAGTCTGAGCGACCGCGACTGGGCGCAGGCCGTCAAAGCGCACGTCTATCGCCTGGCCGACGACCCGCAGGCCACGTTCACGCCCCGCCCCGCACCAACCTTACCCATTTGATATGAAACCGACCATCCCCCCCATAGACCGACACCGCATCAAGGCCGAACTGACCGAAGAGACGTTTCTCCGATACACCAACTTCGGGCATCGGGAAGTGCATATCGTGACGGCGCACAACGCGCCCGACACCATGCTGGAAATAGGCCGACTGCGGGAATTGACGTTCCGCGCCGCCGGCGGCGGTACGGGCAAGGAGACCGACATCGACGAGTTCGACACGATGCCGGTGCCCTACAAACAATTGGTGGTTTGGGACACCGAAAACGAGGAGTTCGTAGGCGGCTACCGCTTTATAGAAGGCCGCCAAACGGCTTTCGCGCCCGACGGCTCCCCCCTGCTTTCGACGACTGAAATCTTCAAGTTCTCGCCCCGGTTCCTGACGGATATTTTGCCGAACATCATCGAATTAGGGCGTTCGTTCGTGCAGCCCAAATATCAATCGACGCGCAACGGCGTCTTTTCGCTCGACAACCTGTGGGACGGCTTGGGCGGATTGGTATATACGCACCCCGAAATACAGGGCTTTTTCGGCAAGGTGACGATGTACGAGCATTTTGAGAAAGAAGCGCGCGACACGCTGCTGTACTTCGTGCAGAAATATTTTCCCGACCCCGACCGGCTCGTTTATCCGGTGGAACCCCTGGCGTTGGAGACCGACCCCGCGGCCCTGGCGGCCCTGTACGACGGCCTGCCGCTCGAAGAAGCCTATAAGGTGATGTCGCGCCGCGTGCGGGAACTGGGCGAAAACGTGCCGCCGCTGTTCAACTCCTACCTCAAACTCTCGCCCACGATGCGTTCGTTCGGCACGGCCGTGAACCACCATTTCGGCGACGTGGAGGAAACCGGCATCCTGATCCGGATTGCGGAAATCTACGCATCGAAGAAGGAGCGGCATATCCCCACCGGTGCCGACTCGCTTTTGTTCAAACGGTAACATTTTCAACTTCATGGCAACCCAACCGACCAACCCGAATCGTGACGAATGGCCGATACCCGATAACTTCAAGCGGGATACCGTCATGGCCTCGGCCGACCGCCTGCCGCTGGACGTGCTGAGCGTGATGCCGGACACGGCGCCCGTGGGCGTTCTGCAACTCGTGCACGGTATGTGCGAGCACAAGGAGCGCTATATCCCGTTCATGCAGTACATGGCCGACCACGGCTGGGTTTGCATCATCCACGACCACCGCGGACACGGACGGTCCATCCGAAAGACCGAAGACCTCGGCTATTTCTATGCGGGCGGCTACCGCGCGCTCGTGAACGACATCCGCATCGTGACCGACCTGATACGGCAACGGCATCCCGACCTGCCGCTCGTTCTGTTCGGGCACAGCATGGGTTCGATGGCCGTGCGCGCCTACGTCAAGCGGGACGACCGCCACTTGGCGGGGCTTGTGGTATGCGGTTGTCCGGGCTATACCCCCAGCGCCATGGCCGGCCGCTGGCTGGCTTGGGGCATCGGCCTCTTCGCCGGCGGACATGCCCGCCCGAAGCTCCTGCAAAGGCTGAGTGTCGGCGCCTTCAACTTCCGCTTCCAAAACGAGGGTTCGGCCAACGCCTGGGTGTGCTCCGACCCCGAAATCGTGGCGGCCTATGACCGCAACCCGCTCTGCAACTATCAGTTTACGGTCAACGGCTTCCGCAATATGTTCGACCTCATGCTGTACGCTTACAACCCCAAGGGTTGGGCGATGCACAACCCGGACATGCCGGTGCGATTCATCTCCGGCGAGGACGACCCGTGTATGTTCGACCGGGCGCATTTCGACGCCGCCGTGGAACGGATGCACGAGGTGGGCTACCGCAACGTCTCGTTCAAACTCTATCCGCGTATGCGTCACGAAATCCTGAATGAAATCGGCAAGGAACAAGTATGGGCCGACCTGCTCGCCCATATCGAAACCTTGCGGTAAGCCCCGAAAGGAACGCCATGCAAATCAAAGAAGCCGAATTCGTTATCAGCAATACC
>CAMWIS010000012.1 GCA_947174375.1 uncultured Bacteroidales bacterium | reverse complement strand
GCTCGTAGGCGCATTGTTGGCGGTCTCGAAATCGATGGCTGCAAAATCCGTCATAAGAGGGGAACAAATATAAAGATTTTGCTTAAATTTGCGGGTTCAAAAATATCGAACGATGGTAGACGCACGCAGAGCCGAGATGTTGCTCCGGCTGTTGAAAAAGGAAGTGGTGCCCGCGGTGGGCTGCACGGAACCCATTGCCGTAGCCTTGGCCGTGGCCAAAGCGAAAGAGACGCTCGGCACCTTGCCCGAACGCATTGAGATTGCAACGAGCCTGAACATTTATAAGAACGGTATGGGTGTCGGCATCCCCGGCACCGACAAGGTGGGCCTGCCGATCGCCTCGGCCCTGGGCGCCATTGCCGGCCGCTCTGAAAAGGCGCTGGAAGTGTTGGCCGACGTGCAGCCGCACCATGTGGACTCGGCGCAGAAATACATCGACGACGGCCACATCAGCATCTCGATAGCCGAGAACTGCGACAAGCTCTATGTCAAGGCCTCCGCCTTCGCGGGCCCCGACTGCTGCACGGTGGAAATCGTGGGGTCGCACACCAATATCGTTTCCATCAAACTCAACGACCAGGTTATCTTCCACAAGGAACAGGAAGCCGAAGAGGCCAAGGACGACGAGGCCTACGAGACGACGATGGACGAAATCTTCGAATTCGCCAAGACGCAGCCGCTCGAAGACATCCGCTATATCTTGGACGCGGCCCAAGTCAATAAGGAACTCTCCAACTACGGCCTGGCGCACCGCAGCGGCATGGGCATCGGCGCCACGCTGCTCTCGTGGATCAGCCGCCGCAAGCTGAACGACGACTTCAGCAACTACGCCATGGCGTTGACGGCCGCGGCTTCGGACGCCCGTATGTCGGGTGCGCTATTGCCGGCCATGAGCAACTCGGGCAGCGGCAACCAGGGCATCACGGCCATGATGCCGGTACTGGCCACGGCCGAGAAATTGGGCTCCAACGAAGAAGATGTCATCCGGGCGTTGATTCTGAGTAACCTGACGGCCATCCATATCAAACACGGCTTCGGCCGCTTGTCCGCAGCCTGCGGCTGCGTCGTGGCCTCCACGGGCGCGGCGTGCGGCGTATGCTACCTGTTGGGCGGCAACCTGATTCAAATAAAGAACGCCATCAAGAACATGATCGGCAACCTGACCGGCATGGTCTGCGACGGGGCCAAGCTGGGCTGCGCGCTCAAAGTGGCTTCGGGCACGAGCGCCGCGCTGCAAGCGGCCATCCTCGCGCTGGAAGGCGTGGGCGTTCCGGGCAGCAACGGCATCATCGAAGACGATGTGGAACGCACGATCAACAACATCGGCACGATTGCCAACGAAGCGATGAACGATGCCGACCGCGTCATCCTGAACATCATGCTTTCGAAATAAGCCGGCCCTACGGCAAAGAAAAAGGCGGGCGACCGAAGTCGTCCGCCTTTTTCATATCCTTCCGCCCATTCCTACATATCGTGCAAAACCTGCAGGGCGGCCTTGTAATCGTCGTCGGTCGGCAGGTAAACGGGATAAAAGCCCAGATTGTCGAACACGTCGCGCCCGATATAGGCCTTAATCGTCAACCGCATCTTGCGCTGGTTGGCCTCGATGCTCTTTTCGTCACGCTTTACGCCGTGCTGTTCCGCATACCGCAGGAAGTCCGCGAACAGGGCATCGTCCACGTTGAACCCGGCCACGAAGTCGGCCGCCGACGCATAGGTCTTCATCAAGGCGTCCCGATGCTTGTCGGCATAGTCGAACGAGAACTGGTAGAACAGCCCCTGACGGCTCAACTCATTCCAATAGATATAGGTATCGCTCGTCTTATAGGGCACGTTGTCGTCCGGCATGATGCCGCCGCCCCCGTAAACGACGCGCTGTTTCTTAAGCGTATAGTACTGTACCGTGTCGCCGTGCTGCGTCGAATCCCCGCCGGTCATCTCGCCGCTCGCGTAACGGCGCAGCAAATCGGCTTCATAGTCTTCGTTGTCGCCGGCCGTATAGGGCTTCTGTATGCTGCGGCCCGAGGGCGTATGATAACGCGCCACCGTCAGCCGCACCGCGCTGCCGTCGGCCATGTCCATCTGCTCCTGCACCAAGCCTTTGCCGAACGTGCGGCGGCCCACAATCCGCGCCCGGTCGTTGTCCTGCATCGCGCCCGCAAAGATCTCCGAGGCCGAAGCCGACCATTCGTCCACGAGCACGACCAACGGCAAATCGACGTAGCGGCCGCGGCCGGTGGCCTTGATGCGCGTCTTGGCGCGGTGTTCGCCATCGGTATATACAATCAGGTCGCCTTTCTCCAAAAACAAATCGGCCATCTCGATGCAACTGCCCAACAGCCCGCCGCCATTGCCGCGCAAGTCCACAATCAGCCCCTTCATGCCCTGCCGCTGCAAATCGGCCAAGGCCGCTTCGAACTCATCGGCCGTCGCGCGCGTAAACTTGCTGACCTTGACATAGCCCACCTGCGGGTCGGCCATGAAATAGACGTCCACGCTGTAAGACGGAATCACGTCGCGTTCCAACGTCACATAAACCAACTCGGTGGACGGACGCCGCAACAGCCCCAGGCGCACCTTGCTGCCGCGCGGCCCTTTGAGACGCTTCATCACGGCGTCGGTCTCCAAACCCTGCCCGGCGATGTCGGCCGTATCTACCTTTATTATACGGTCGCCCGCCAACACGCCCGCGCGTTCGCTCGGGCCGCCCGCCACGGGCATGATGACCACCACCGTGTCGTCTATCATGCGGAACTGCACGCCGATGCCCTCGAAGTTACCCTCTATCTCCTCTTCCGCTTTCGCGAAATCGGCGGCCGGAATATAGACCGAATGCGGGTCGAGGTGCGCCAGCATGGCCTCCAACGAGGCGTCCGTCAGCCGGTCGAGGTTCACCGTATCCACATAGTTGTCCTTGATGGCCTGCAATACCGTCTCTACCTTGCCCTTGCCGCCGCCCATCTGCAGGTGGCCGGCCCTGCGCGCCATATACCGGTTCAGCCGTATGCCTATCAGGATGCCCACCATCAGGAAGAGGGCCAACAGAACCCAAGACGTTCTGGATGATTGTTTCTCTGCCATAAGCGTTAAAAAAAAGGCCCCGGCGTCATGGACTCCGAGGCCTTCGTTTCGTTATCCGTGATTGATTATTCGGCCACGCCCGTCAAGGCATCCACACGCGCCTTGATTTCATTGGCCTTGTCCATCTGATTGAGCTGAATATAGATGCCTCTCAGCGTATTCAAGGCATCCACGTTGTTGGGCTGGGCTTCCACAATCTTTTCCAGATACGGAATCGACTGCTGGAACAGCGTGTTGGCCTGGGCCGACAAAGCGTCGTATTCGGCCGTGGCGTCCAACGGCAGGTTACGCGCCTGGTTCTGGATTTCGATGCCCTGGTTTACATAGAACGCGCCCAAGTTGTAAATCGCTTCGGGATATTCGGGGTTCAGTTCCAAAGCTTTCTTGTAGGCCTCTTCGGCTTTCTCGGCCTGCTTGCTGTTTTCGTAAGCCACGCCCATAGCCAGATAGAGGAACGGATCCGTCGGCCATTTTTCAACGGCCTTGGCCAAAATCACTTCGGAATGTTCGTTGTCGCCGATGTTGAGCAGGATGCCCACCGCCGTTACGTAAGCCGTCGAGTCGGTTACGAAACGTTCCACGAGCAAATCCATCAAGGGGGCCACCTCATCCTTGCGGTCCATGCGGACATACACGTCGGCCAAGCCATTGTATATACCCATCATCGGATAGGCGGCGGCTACGAGCGTACCGTAGTATTCGGCGGCTTTCTCCAGCTGGTTGTCGTTGGCCGCGCAGAGCGCGATGTTGAACATGGAGGCCGAGTCCGGCTCGCCCATCAATACGGTTACGGCCAAAGACTTTTCGAAATCCACCGTCGCCGCGGCGAAATCACCGGCCGAGAACGCTTCGGTTCCCAAGTCGTAGAACGCGCCGGCCAGGTTCGGCAATTTGAGCGCCAAAATCGTGCGCATCTTATCCGACGGATCCAACTCCATCGCCTTCTGATACGATTCCAAAGCCTTGTCGGCCGGGTTCTCGTAACGTTTGGCGAAGAACGGGTTGGAGGCCACAGCCGTATATACATCGCCGCGAACCACCCACGTGTTGCTCAACGACATCGTTTCCGGATTTTCAATGGCCGCCTCAATATTTTCGACGCCCACATCCAATTTACCGGAATTGACGCTTTTCAACGCGGCGTTCACCGCTTTCTTTTGGGCAAAGGCGTTGCCCGTCATACCGAGCGCCAATACGATGGCCACTACGGTCGCTATAATCTTCTTCATATTGTTATAGGGTTTTATTCGTTATTGTTTTCCGTTTCTTCCGGAGCCGTCGGTTCGACACCCGCCGCCGTTTCCTGCACCGGGGCGTTTTCGCCTTCCACCTCCGTCATGTCCGTTTCGTCTTCGGGCTCCATCTCCACGCGCGTAACGGACGCAATCGCATCCTTGCCGCGCAGGTCGATGAGCTTGACGCCTTGCGTGGCGCGGCCTACGACGCGCAGATCCTTGACCGCCGTCCGCAGGATGATGCCCGACTTATTGATAATCATCAGGTCGTTGGCATCGGTTACATCCTTGATGGCAATCAGCGGGCCCGTCTTGTCGGTAATCTGCAACGTCTTGACGCCCTTGCCGCCACGGTTCGTCTCGCGGTAATCCTCGAACTTGGAGCGTTTACCGAAGCCTTTTTCCGAAACGACGAGGATGTCGGTTTCCGGATCCTCGATGCAAATCATGCCGACCACTTCATCGTTTTCGCTGCCCAACGAAACGCCGCGGACGCCGGACGAAACACGGCCCATGGCCCGCACCTTGTTTTCGGGGAAGCGGATCGCCTTGCCCTCGCGCGTGGCCATCATGATGACGGCCGAACCCGACGTCAGCTTGGCTTCCAGCAACTGGTCGCCCTCGCGGATCGTCACGGCGTTGATACCGTTCTGACGCGGCCGCGAATAGGCCTCCAGCGAGGTCTTCTTGATAATCCCCTGTTTCGTACACAGGACGATGTAGTTGTTATTGATGTATTCCTCGTTTTTGAGGTCTTTGACATTGATGTAGGCCATCACCTTGTCGTCCGACGCGATGTTGATGACGTTCTGAATCGCGCGGCCCTTCGACTGCCGCGTGCCTTCCGGGATGTCGAACACGCGCATCCAGTAGCAACGGCCTTTCTCGGTGAAGAACAACATATAGTTGTGCATCGAAGCCACGAATACGTGTTCGAGGAAATCCTCGCTGCGCACGTCCGAACCCTTCATGCCCTTGCCGCCACGGGTCTGGCAACGGTATTCGCTCAGCGGCGTCCGCTTGATATAGCCCAGACGCGAAATCGTGATGACCATGTCGTCGTCGGGAATCGTATCCTCGATGCGGAAGTCGGCCGAAGCGTAAACGATGCGGGAACGCCGTTCGTCGCCGTACTTTTCCTTCATTTCCAACGTTTCGGCCTTGATAACTTCCATCCGCATCTTTTCGTCCGACAACAAGGCCTTGCAATGCGCGATGAAGGCTTCCAATTCCGCGTATTCCTGTTGGATTTTCTCGCGTTCCAAACCGGTCAACTGGCCGAGGCGCATCTCCACGATGGCTTTCGACTGCGGCTCGCTCAACTGGAAATGCTCCATCAAGGCCGTCTTGGCGATATCCACGGTCTTGGACTCGCGGATAAGCCGGATCACTTCGTCCAGATGGTCGAGCGCGATGAGCAGACCTTCGAGGATGTGGGCGCGTTTTTCCGCGGCCGCCAAATCGAAGCGCGTGCGCCGGATAACGACGTCGTGACGGTGTTCTACATAGTAGTGGATCAAATCCCGCAGGTTCAACAGACGCGGACGGCCATGCACGAGCGCGATGTTGTTGACGCTGAACGAGGACTGCAACGACGTGAGCTGATACAGTTTGTTGAGCACGACATTGGGCACGGCCTCGCGCTTGAGTTCGAACACGATGCGCAGACCGCTGCGGTCGGACTCGTCGCGGATATCGCTGATGCCCTCTATCTTTTTCTCGTTCACCAAGTCGGCGATTTTCTTAATCATTTCCGACTTGTTGATCTGATACGGAATCGACGTGACGATGATATGGCTGCGGCCGCTGTCGTCGGTTTCTATGGCCGCCTCACCCCGCATCACGACACGGCCCATACCGGTCAGGAACGCGTCCTTTACGCCGTCGTAGCCGTAAATGACCCCGCCCGTCGGAAAGTCGGGCGCCTTGACGTACTGCATGAGTTCCTCGGCCGTGATGTCCCGGTTGTCGATGTAGGCCACGATGCCGTCGCAGACTTCCGACAGGTTGTGGGGCGCCATGTTCGTGGCCATACCCACGGCGATACCGGCCGAACCGTTGACGAGCAGGTTCGGGATCTTGCAAGGCAACACCGTCGGTTCTTTCAACGAATCGTCGAAGTTGTTCTGCATATCGACGGTATCCTTGTCGATGTCGGCCAACAGTTCTTCGGCCAGCTTGCACATCCTGGCTTCCGTATAACGCATGGCCGCGGGCGGGTCCTGGTCGATGGACCCGAAGTTACCCTGACCGTCCACGAGCGTGTAACGCAACGACCATTCCTGCGCCATACGCACCAACGCGCCATAGACGGAACTGTCGCCGTGCGGGTGATACTTACCCAGCACGTCACCCACGATTCTCGCCGACTTCTTATACGGGTTGCGGGAGGTGATACCATTTTCGTTCATCGAGAAGAGAATACGCCGGTGTACCGGCTTCATCCCGTCCCGCACATCCGGCAGGGCCCGCGCAACGATGACCGACATAGAGTAATCTATATAGGCCGATTGCATCTGTTGCTCGATATTGACCTGCACGATGCGTCCTGTTTCTTTCACTCCTTCCATGTAGCAAATATAACTCTTTGTTCGACAGCATTTTGCTGCCTTTACTTAAAACATACGAAATTAGTAAAAAAACGGGAATAAAACAAGTGTCCGTTTTCAACTTTACGCAGTTGGTTTTATTAAGAATCCCGGCTTTTAATTTAGCGTTTTTAGACCTATCTTTGTCCGTTTTATTATTGACCACAATTTATTTTCAATCCGTTAGGACGGATCAGACTTATGAGCAATTTGAAGCCCCAAATTTCGGAAAAGCTGAAAACGATTCTCACTTACAGCAATGAGGAAGCGTCACGCCTGAGAAGCAAGCAGCTCGGCGTGGAACATATCCTGCTGGGTATTCTCCGGCAGGGCGACAATGTCGTGACCGACATCCTCTCGTCCCATTTCGAGATCAACCCCTACGACATCCGCAAGCAGTTGGAAGCCTGGATAGACGAGCATGAACCCAAGAACGCGACGTTCGCGCCGAGCGGTTCGCCCCAGCTTATCTCGCAGAAGACCGACCGCATCCTGCGGCTCATGTACCTGGAGTGCCTGCAATACAAAAAGGAACTGGCCGAACCCGAACACGTGGTGCTGGCCATCCTTAAGGAAGACGCCTCGGGCGCGGCCTCGGTCCTGCACCATTTCGGCATCACCTACGACACGTTCCTGCAAGGGCTCAAGGCCGGCCTCAAAGCCAGGGGCCTGGATACGGCCACCTATCAGAACGCCGAACCGACCCCGGACGGCGCCGAACCCGACACCGCACCGCTGCCCGACCTGGCGGAAGCCACGGCCGCGCCCGACACCAAGGATTCGTTGGGCGGCCTCGGCATGGACGAATACGACGCCGACCAGCCGGACACCAACCATTTTAAACCGGGTACGCCCGTCACGCCGGCCAACAACGCGCCCGCCAAGCCCAAATCCATCCTGCTGAATTTCGGCAAAGACCTGACGGCCGCCGCCGAAGAACAGAAGTTAGACCCCATCGTGGGGCGCGAGAAAGAGACCGAACGCATCGCCCAAATCCTGAGCCGCCGCAAGAAGAACAACCCGGTGCTGATCGGCGAACCGGGCGTGGGCAAGTCGGCCATCGCCGAAGGGCTGGCGCTTAAAATCGCCGCGCGCCAAGTGCCGGGCGTGCTGCTGGATAAACGTATCTACACGCTCGACATCGCCTCGATTGTGGCCGGCACCAAATACCGCGGCCAGTTCGAAGAACGCATGAAGGCCATTTTGGCCGAGCTGGAGAAGCATCCCGAAATCATCGTCTTCATTGACGAAATCCATACGCTGGTAGGCGCGGGCGAGACGGCCGGCGCCCTCGACGCCGCCAATATCCTTAAACCGGCACTGGCGCGCGGCGAAATCCAGTGCATCGGCGCGACGACCTTGGACGAATACCGGCGCTCCATCGAAAAGGACGGCGCGTTGGAACGCCGCTTCCAGAAAGTGCTCGTGGAACCGACCACGCCGGAAGAGACCGTCGAGATTCTCCGGAAAATAAAGCCGGCTTACGAGAGCCACCACTATGTGAACTATACCGACGAAGCCCTCCGGGCCTGCGTCGATTACGCGATGCGTTACATCACCGACCGCTTCCTGCCCGACAAGGCCATCGACGCCATGGACGAGGCGGGCGCGAAAGTGCATATCCGCAGCGTACACGTGCCGGAAGCCGTCGTCGCCATCGAAGAACGGCTCAAACCGATGCGCAAGCAACTCAAACACCTGATCCGCCAGCAGAAATTTGAAATGGCTTCGACGCTGCGCAACGACATCGAACAACTGGAAACCGAATTAGACAACGCCAAAACGGTCTGGCGCGAAGAACTGAGCGCCAACAAGACCGACGTGACGGAACAGGACGTGGCCGAAGTGATTTCGATGATGTCGGGCGTGCCGATTCAAAAGATGGAAAAGAGCGAGATGAGCCAACTGCTCGATTTGGATACGGTGCTGCAAAGCCAAATCATCGGGCAGAACGAAGCCATCGACAAAATCGTGCGGGCCATCCGCCGCAACCGCTCCGGCCTCAAAGACCCGAACAAGCCCATCGGCAGTTTCATTTTCTTAGGCCCGACCGGCGTCGGCAAAACCTACCTGACCAAAATGCTGGCGCGGCAGATGTTCGGCTCGGAAAGCGCGCTCATCCGCATCGACATGAGCGAATACATGGAGAAATTCGCGGTGTCCCGCCTCGTGGGGGCGCCCCCGGGCTACGTCGGCTACGAAGACGGCGGCCAACTGACCGAAAAGGTAAGGCGCAAGCCCTACTCCATCGTGCTGTTCGACGAAATCGAAAAGGCGCATCCCGACATCTTCAACCTCCTGTTGCAGGTATTGGACGAAGGCCGGCTGACCGACGGCCTGGGCCGCAAGGTGGACTTCAAGAACACGATCATCATCATGACGTCCAACCTCGGTTCCCGCCAAATCAAGGAATTCGGCCAAGGCGTAGGGTTCTACACGGCCTCCAAGGCCTCCGAAAAGAGTTCGTTCGCGCAGGGCGTCATCGACAAGGCCTTGCAACGGCACTTTGCGCCTGAATTCCTGAACCGCGTGGACGAAATCGTCGTGTTCCACAACTTAGTCAAGGAAGACATCCTCAAAATCGTGGATATCGAACTACGCGGCCTCTATGGCCGTGTGGAAGCCATGGGCTACAAACTCACGATTTCGGACAAGGCCAAAGAACTGGTCATTGAAAAAGGCTGGAATCCGGACTTGGGCGCGCGGCCGCTGCAACGGGCCATTCAGAAATATTTTGAAGATACGTTGGCCGAATCGCTGCTGAAACAGACGCCGCCGGCCGGCAGCACGTTGGCCGTGGAACTGGCCGAGGGCGCCGATATGCCGCACGTGGAAATCCGTTAGTCCGCCGTCCGCGCCATATCGCGGCGGAGGTCTTTCTCCTTGATGGACTCCCGCTTGTCGTAGGCTTTCTTGCCTTTCGACAACGCGATTTCCAACTTGGCGCGGCCATTCTCGTCGATGAACAGCTGCACGGGAATGATGGTCAAGCCCTTTTCTTTCATCTTGGTCGAAAGTTTGCGCAATTCCCGTTTCGTGAGCAGGAGTTTCCGTTCGCGGCGCGGCTCGTGGTTGTAATACGTGCCGTGCGTATATTCGGCCACATACATATTCTTGATGAACAACTCGCCTCCGTTGAAATAGCAGTAGGAATCGCCGATGGCCGCCTTGCCCTGCCGTATCGACTTTATTTCGGTACCCGCCAGCACGATGCCGGCCGTAAACCGCTCCAACAGGAAGAAGGCGTATTCGGCCTTTTTATTGCGTATGCGGACGTCCGCCCGTAAGTGTTCCTTGCTCATTCGTGCTCTCCTTATGCGATGAAACGCGCCAGTATTTCCTTGGCCGCACGTACTTTCTCCTCCAACAGGGCGCGGTGGGCCGCCTCCGCGATAAAGCGCAGGTAGGGTTCGGTATTGGACGGGCGGACGTTGAACCACCAGTCCTCGAATTCGATGCGGTAACCGTCGAAATCGTAAACGGCCGTCGGCGTTTCGTTAGCCGTGAAGCCGGCTTTGAGCGCATCCATGGCCGCCTCTTTGTCGGCGATTTTGAAATTGAGTTCGCCCGACCCGACATAGACGGCTATTTCCGATATCAGCCGCGACACCGGTTTGCCGGCGGCCTTGCACCGGCTCAGGATGCCCAAAATCAACGAGCAGGCCATCAGGCCCGAATCGGAATAGTGGAAATCGCGGAAATAGTAGTGTCCGGCCAACTCGCCGCCGAAAACGCCGTCTATCTCGCGCAACTTGGCCGCCGCATAAGCCCGGCCCACGCGCCACATGGCCATCGTGCCGCCCATTTCCTCTATGCACCGCCGCACCGACTTGGACGTGCGGATATCCTGCAATACGTTGCCGCGTAGCCCTTTTTCCTTTAAGAAATAAAGCCCGAGCACGGCTATCATCAAATCCGGCGAAATGAACCGTCCGTATTCGTCCACAAACATGACGCGGTCGGCGTCGCCGTCGAAAATGACGCCCAAATCGGCGCTCTCCTCCCCCACGGCCGCCTGCAAGTCCACGATATTGGCGGGATCCAGCGGGTTGGCTTCATGGTTCGGGAACGAACCGTCCAACTCGTCGTAGAGATAGACGGGCCGGTCGCCGTACAAATCGCGCACGAACAGCGAGGCCATGCCGTTGGAGCAGTCCATGACGATTTTCAGGTTGGAAAAATCCGACAGCCACTGCCGCTGAAACGCGAGATAGGCCGCCTTTTGGTCGAACGGCAACACGCGGCCCCTTTCGGCCTGCGGCTTCGGCTGCACCGCCCGCTCTTTCAGCCAGCGTTCCAACGTGTTCAAGCCGTTGTCGTAGCCGACCGGCAGGGCGTTCTCCCGCGAGATCTTAAGGCCGTTGTATTCCTTGGGATTGTGCGAGGCCGTAATCATGACGGAGGCCTTGAAGCCGTGTTCGGCCGTGGCCCAATAGACCATCGGCGTCGTACAGACGCCCAAATCGCAGACGTCCGCGCCCGAATCCTGTATGCCCTGACAGAGATACGCATAGATTTCCGGCGAAGACTGCCGCACGTCCCGTCCCACGAGAATACGGTGCGTATTCAGGAGTTCGGACAGGAAATAACCGATTTTATAAACGTCTTCCTTTTGAAAGTCGCGTCCATAGACGCCCCGTATGTCATAAGCCTTGAACGCACTCATCGCTATTCCTCCATGCCCGCCAGCAGTTCCGGTTTCAGACGGCGCGTTTTCTCCACCGCCTGTTCGTAACGCCACTGGCGTATCTTGCCGTCGTGGCCGCTCAGCAGCACTTCCGGCACGCGGTGGCCGCGGAACTCCTCGGGCCGTGTATATATTGGCGGCGTCAACAGGCCGTCCTGAAACGAATCACTCAATGCCGACGTCTCGTCGTTCAACACGCCGGGCAAAAGGCGCAACACGGCATCGGTCAGCACGGCCGCCGCCAGCTCGCCGCCCGACAGCACGTAGTCGCCGATGGAAATCTCCTGCGTAAAGAACAGTTGCCGCGCCCGCTCGTCAATTCCCTTGTAGTGGCCGCAGAATATCAACAGATTGTCGCAGAGCGAAAGCCGGTTGGCCGTCGGCTGGTCCAAGACCGGCGCGTCGGGCGTCACAAACACCTTTTCGGCATAGCGGCGCTCCCGCTCCAGATGCTCGATGCAGTTGGCGATGGGCTCCACGCCGATGACCATGCCCGCGCCGCCGCCGTACGGATAGTCGTCCACCGAGCGGTTCTTGCGCAGGCTGTAGTCCCGCAGATTGTGCAGCACGACTTCCGCCCGCCCCTTGGTCTGCGCCCGGTGCGGAATCGAATAGTTCAAGAAGCCCTCGAACATTTCCGGAAACAACGTGACGATATCAATCCGCATGACGCTGCCGTTTAGCCGTTTTTACGAATCAACTTCATCTTGGCCTCCAACAGGGCTATTTCCTGTTTGGCCTTCTGTATCTTGCGTTCCACTTCGCGGCGCAACACATCGGCGTTCTTAGATTTGGAGAGGAAGCCGACATTGTTTTCCCACGTATTCAAGTCCGCCCGCAGTTGCAACAGCTTCTTGGCGGCCGCCTGCACGTCGCGGTCGGTCAGCTTGGACGCGTCTTCCGCCGTCTCCACCTGCGCCATCGTATCGGCGATGCCCCGACGCGCGCCCTTGAGGTTCTTGTCGGCGAACTTCTCGTCTATGGCCGTGCGGAACGCTTCATACAATTTCTCTTTCTCCTTGATGGGCACAAAGCCGATGGCCATCCAACGCCGCTGGATTTCCTGTACGGCCTCCACCAACTGGTCGCGCGTTTCGCAAGCCAGATTACGGACTTCTTCAATCAAGCCCTGCTTGGCCGCCATATTCTCCGTTTCGTGCGCTTTCCGTTCGCTGAACTCGCGCTCCTTACCCTCGAAGAAACGGTCGCAGGCCGCGCGGAAACGTTTCCAAATCTTATCGGCGTGCTTATGCGGCACCGCGCCGGTCTCTTTCCACTGCTTCTGCAGTTTCAGCAAATCCTGCGTCGCCGCCTTGTAATCGGTGCGCTGGTCGGCGATATTCTCCGCCTGCACGCACAAATCCAATTTGAGGTGGTAGTTGTGCATGAGTTCGTCGCGCATCTGCTGGTAAAAGGCCTTCTTCTCGTTGAAGAACTTTTCCATGCCGGCCTTGAAGCGTTCCCAAATCGCGTCATTGTCCTTTTGGGCGGCGCGGCCGATGCTTTTCCACAGTTCCATATACTCGGCCACCTGCTTCGAAAGCGCCTGCCAAGCCTTGCCGTCCTGCGGCTTCTCGGCCAACAGCCCTTCTATCTTCTCGCACAGTTCCGTTTTGGCCAACAGGTTCTGCTGCATCTTGGCCGCCATCTCGTCGTAGTAAGCCTTGCGCTTTTCGCTGATTTTATCGGAAGCCGCCTTGAAGCGTTCCCAAATCTCGTCTTTCATCTCCACGCTCACCTGCCCGATTTCCTTCCAACGCAGGTGCAACGCGTGCAAGGCCTGGGACGCCTTGGTCAACGACTCTTCCAACAATAGGGCTTCGGCCTGTTCGCACAGTTTGATTTTCTCTTCCAGATTGCGTTTTTGATCCAACGTGCGCAGCTCGTGGTTCATCCGCACCTTGTCAAAGAATTTCTCCACAAGGAAATGGTAGGTCTGCCACAGGTTGTTCGCTTCCTCGCGCGCGATCGGCCGGATTTCTTTCCAGGTCTCGGTCAGGCGGTTGAACGCGTCGTAGGTCTGTTTCAACGGTTGTTCGGATTCGATGAGCTGCTTGAGGTCTTCCAACAAGGCTTTCTTGCGTTGCAGGTTCTCGGCCATCAGCCGCTCGCGCGCCTCGCGTTCCTTGGCGTGCTGTTCCTTGATGAGCCGGCTTACCTTGAAGAAACGTTCCTCCAGCTCGTCGGTCAGCGGGTATTGCGCCGCCTCCGTTCCGGCGGCTTCCGCGCCGTCTGCGGGCGCAGCTTCCTCCGCGGCCGCGGCTTCCGCCTGACGTTGCTTCTGTTGGGTTTTCCAAGCCTCCGTCTTTTCCTTATAGGTGGCCCGCAGCAAAGCCACGAGCTCCCGCGAAGCCGCCGAAAGCCCCTCGCCGTGCAGTTTTTCCAACCGGGCCACCAAAGCGTCACGGTCCATGCCCGCCACTTCGGCTTTCTCCTCGGCGCTCAGGCCGGGCGTATGACCGGGCTTGTCGGCCGGCTCGGCCTCCACCGTATCCGCCGCCACGCCAGCCGCCACCGCCGCTTCCGCGTCCATCGGCGCCGGTTCTTCGGCCATATTGTCGGCCGCGTCCACCGCCTGTTCCGCCAAGGCTTCCTGCGCCTGCCGCTCATTGGCCGCTTCCAAAGCCGCCATCTGTTGTTCCAGGCTTTCTTCCGGTTGTTTGTTCGTCAGCTCATCCATAACCGTTGTGATTTTAAGCGTTTATAGGTTATTCCGCCGGTTGCGCCCCGGTTTCGGCCGCGGGCGCGGCACCGAACACGAGTTCGTCTATGAGTCGGGTGGCCCCGGCATACTTGTCAATGATAAACAAGACGTAACGGATATCCACGACAATGGTCCGTTGCAACTGGGTTTCATAGAAGATGTCGCCGCTCATGGCTTCCCAGTTGCCGTCGAACGCCAGACCGATCAACTCGCCGCGCGCGTTGATGACCGGGCTGCCGGAGTTGCCGCCCGTGATGTCGTTCGTGGTCAGGAAGCAGACCACGAGCGTGCTGTCGCCGTAGCGGCCGTAGTCTTTCGCCTCATAGAGTTCTTTCAGACGCGCCGGCACCTGAAAATCGGGGTTCGCCGGGTCTTCCTTCTGCATGATGCCCTCGATGGTCGTGATATAATCGTAATGTACGGCGTCGGCCGGGTTGTAGTCCTGTACCGAACCGTAGGAAACGCGCATCGTCAGGTTGGCGTCGGGCGCATAGTTCCGGTCGGCGTTCATTTCACGCACGCCCTTGATGAACAGACGGTCGGCCTTGGCCTTCTTTTCGGCGATGCTGCCGTCCACCTTGCTCATGTTTTGGAGGAATATATCCATCCAGGCATAGAACGGATCCTGCGTCAGTTTCTTCAAATCGGGGTTTTTCAAAAAGGCCGTCAGACGTTCCTGGTCGTTCATCATCGTCTTGGCGAAACCGTCGGCCGCCATGGCCGCATAGTTACCCTTGTATTTGGCTACAGCCTTAACAAAGGCTTCCGGCTGCTGTTCGGGCGCGATTTCCTTGCTGAACACCTCGAACATCTTGGCCGTCAACGCTTGATCCAAAGCCGCGTTGTAGTCTTTGAAAAAGCCCGGCAAAGTGGCCAGCACGAGCGTCCGCGCCGCCTCCACCGCTTCGGCGTCGCCCTCGGTCAAGGCTTTCTCCAAGCCGCGCAACCGCAAAGCCATCTGCACGACTTCCGGGCCGGTCAAAATCGCCTCTACCGTATAAAGACGCAGTTTAAGCGTTTCGTTCTGCAATTTGTAAAGGTTCTCCATATCGGCCAACACCGTCGCGTATTCGGGATGCTGCTGGGCGAACGCCGCGAACCGCTTTTCGATGGCCCGCTTCTTGTCGGCCACCTTGTTGTTCTTCAACTGCTGACCCTGACCGATGTAGTATTTCCAATAGTTGGCCACCCGCGCGTATTTGGAAGCGTATTGGATACGCACCACGGGGTCGGCGTCCATAAAGCGGTCGTAAATGGCCAACTTTTCGGTTCTGACCTTCACGATGGCCGGCGCATAGATGTCGATAATCTGATCCACGCCCCAAGACGTCATGAAACGTTGCGTCGAACCCGGATAGCCCACCGTCATCGCAAAGTCGCCGGGCTGGATGCCCTCGATGCTCATCGGCAGGAAATGCTTGGGCTGATAGGGTACGTTCTCCTCGCTGTATTCGGCCGGCTTACCGTCCGGGCCGCAATACACGCGGAAGACCGAAAAGTCGCCCGTATGGCGCGGCCACATCCAGTTGTCGGCATCGGCGCCGAACTTGCCGATGGCGTTAGGCGGCGTGCCCACGAGCCGGATATCCTTGAAGATTTCATACACCAGCAGATAAAACTCGTTGCCGGCGAAATAGCTCTTGACCATAGCCGTATAATGCGTGCCTTCTTCCGCACGGGCCTTGATACGGGCCGAAATGGCGCGGATGCTGTCCTGTCTTTCCATTTCGCCCATATCCGTCCGCAGGCCGGCGTTCACTTCTTCGGTCACGTCTTCCATGCGCACGAGGAATTTTACGGTCAGGCCCGGATTCGGCAGTTCGTCTTCCAGGCTCTGCGCCCAAAAGCCTTCCGACAGATAGTCGTGTTCCACCGAACTGTGCGCCTGAATCTGGCCGAAGCCGCAATGGTGGTTCGTGAACAGCAAGCCGTTGGGCGAAACGATTTCGCCCGTGCAGCCTTCGCCGAACTGCACGATGGCATCCTTCAAAGAGGAGTGGTTCACGGCGTAGATTTCTTCCGCCGTCAACTTGACGCCCAAGCGTTGCATATCGTCCATGTTGAGTTTCTGCAACAACATCGGCAGCCACATACCTTCATCCGCCTTGACGGTCGCGCCGCCCAAAATCAGGCAGGCCGCCAAAAGCCCCGTTAAAATTTTCTTGAAATTCATGCTTCTTTATCTGTTATTCGTTATACATTCTTATCATCAGGCGCTTACAAGTATTGTTCACCCTTTTCCTTGCCCACGTCTTCCACAAACTGACGGATGCGCTGTTCCTCCGTCCGCTTGCAAATCAGCAGCACGCCGTTGTCCTCCACGACGATGCAATCCGTCAGCCCCTGCAACACGACGACCTTGTCGCCCGACACCCGCACGAGGTTGCCTTCGCTTTCGTAGGCCAACGGGGCCGCCCCCACGACGGCGTTCCGCTCGGCATTCTTGGGCAAGATTTCGTAGAGCGCGTTCCACGAACCGACGTCCGACCAACCGAAATCGCCCGCCACCACATACACGTTGTCGGCTTTCTCCATAACGCCGTAGTCGATGGAGATGTTACGGCAGCTGACATACGTCTTTTCGATGGCGTCGGCCTCCTGCGGCGTATCCAAACGGTCGGCATAGGCCGCAAACAATTCGTCTATTTCGGGCAGGTGCTTACGGAAAGCCGCCATAATCGTCGGCAACGACCAAATGAAAATGCCCGCGTTCCAAAGGAATTCGCCGCTTTCGACGAACGAACGCGCCATTTCGTATTCCGGCTTTTCGGTAAATAGTTTGACTTTTTTGAGTTGCGGATGCGCGGCATCGGCCGAACGGTCGTCGAACTGGATATAGCCGTAGCCCGTATTCGGATAAGACGGTTTGATGCCCAGCGTCACGAGCCAGGGATGCTGCGTGGCCGCCGCGGCCGCCTCATGCAAGGCGGAAATGAAAACGTCCTCTTTCTGCACCACGTGGTCGGAGGGCGCCACGACAATCGTCGCATTCGGGTTCCGCTTATGGATTTTGTAATTGGCGTAAGCGATGCAGGGCGCCGTGTTCTTGCGGTAGGGCTCGCATAGAATCTGTTCGGGACGGAGTGCCGGCAACTGCTCGGCCACCAACGCCCGATAACGGGCATTGGTCACCACATAGATGTTCTCCGCCGGACAAAAAGCCGAGAAACGGTCGTAAGTCTGTTGTATCAGACTCTTGCCCGTTCCCAATATGTCGATGAACTGCTTGGGGCGATCGGTCTTGCTGACCGGCCAAAAGCGGACACCCACGCCGCCGGCCATAATCACCACGTAATAATCCTTGTTCATATTCCGCGCATTTTCAACACACAACCCGCCATAAATCCTCTTTCGGGATTCACAGCGGGTCGTATGCGTGCATTAAACGCACAAATATACGCCTTTTTAATAAAGTACGCAAGCCGGAAAACGCCCGGGATACAGGCGGCGGAAAACGCGCGGCTAATAGCCCAAAATTTTCAGCATCGACTTGTAACTCTGTTCTTTGGCAAACAACTTGGTCGTGTATTCACCGTTTTCGTCGCGGTCGATGATGATGTGCTTGGGAGCCGGTGTCAGGCAATGCTGCACGCCGCCGTAGCCGCCCAAAGACTCTTGATAGGCGCCGGTATGGAAAAAGCCGATATACATGGGCGTTTCGTCCATCTTGGGCAAAAAGACGGCATTGGAGTGCGCCTCGGCATTGTAGTAATCCTGGCTGTCGCACGTGAGCCCGCCCAGGAAAACGCGCTGGTATTCCTTGTCCCAATGGTTGACCGCCAACATGATGTAACGCTGGTTGATACCCCAGGTATCGGGCAGGGTCGTCATAAACGAACTGTCTATCATATACCAGAGCTCCCGGTCGTTTTGCAGTTTCTGATTGAGGATGGAAAACAGCGTGGCCCCGCTCTCCCCTACCGTAAACGATCCGAATTCGGTAAATATATGCGGTTCCGGCACTCCGTGTTGATTACATATCGTCTTTATCTGCGCCACTATCTCTTCCGCCATATACTCGTAATCGTAATCAAAGCCGAGGCTGTTCTTGATAGGAAATCCGCCGCCTATATCGATGGAATCCAACGTAGGGCACACTTTCTTCAACTCGCAATACACATTGATACTCTTGGCCAATTCGTTCCAATAATAAGACGTATCGCGGATACCCGTATTGATGAAGAAGTGCAGCATCTTCAACTTGAACTTCTTGCTTTTCGCGATTTTATCCTTGTAGAAATCGACGATATCGTTGTAGCGGATGCCGAGCCGGGACGTATAGAATTCAAAACGCGGTTCTTCCTCGGACGCAATCCGGATGCCGACCTGACACGGCTTGTCCAGCGCCGCCTCCAATTCCGCCGCCTCGTCCTTGTTGTCCAAAATCGGGATGATGTTCTTGAAGCCGTCCGCCACCATCGCGGCGATATTCTCGATGTACTGCGGCCGTTTGAACCCGTTACATATAATATAGTGCTCCCGGTCTATCAAGCCTTGGGCGAACAGTTCCTGCACCAAGTTGATGTCGAAAGCCGATGACGTCTCGATGTGCACGCCATTCTTCAGCACTTCTTCCAACACGAACGAGAAATGCGAGCTCTTCGTACAATAGCAGTAATGGTAATCGCCCTGATAATCGACCTTGGCCATCGCCACATTGAACAGACGTTTGGCCCGCTGAATCTGCGACGTTATCTTAGGAAGATAAGTGATTTTAAGCGGCGTACCGTATTGCTTGATGATATCCATCAGCGGCACTTCGTGAAAATACAATTCATTATCCTCCACGCGGAATTCATCCTGCGGAAACTCAAAGGTCTGATCAATCAAATCAGCGTACTTGTTTTTCATTTTTACAATCCAAGTTAATTACATTGACTTTTTTTTGACCATCCGACTCACCCGGATTTCAAAAACCGGACAAAAGTACGCTTTTTTCGTCAAAAATTCTTTTTTTTGCGCAAATTTCCCTAAATTTGGCTTCCTTACGAATAGGTATAATATGGTATCATCCTCCAACAACGCTGTCAACCAAGACATCCGGGCGGATTTCCCGATTTTGGCGCAGGCGGTGCACGGCCAACCGTTGGTCTATTTGGACAACGCGGCCACGACCCAAAAGCCGAAAGCGGTGCTGGACGCGATGTGCCGTTATTATACCACCGTCAACAGCAATATCCACCGCGGCGTGCACAGCCTGAGCCAACAGGCGACGACGGCGCACGAAGAGGCGCGGGAAACGGTGCGCGGGTTCATCAACGCCGCCGAAACCGAGGAAATCATCTTTACGCGGGGGACGACCGAAAGCATCAACCTGCTGGCGCAGTGCTTCAACCTGCCGCAAGGGGGCACGGTCTTGCTGAGCCCGATGGAGCATCACTCCAACCTCGTGCCCTGGCAGGAGGCCGTGGCGCGCCAGGGCGGCCGCCTGGCCTACATTCCGCTGACCGCCGACCTGCAAATAGACTTGGCGGCCGCCGAACGCCTGCTGGCGCAAGGCCCCGCCCTGCTGACCATCGCCCACGTATCCAATGTATTGGGACGCATCAACCCCGTTGAGGAACTCATCCGCATGGCGCACGCCCACAACGTGCCGGTGCTCGTGGACGGCGCGCAGGCCGTGGCACACCTGCCCGTCGATGTACAGGCGCTGGATTGCGACTTTTACTGTTTCTCCGGCCACAAGATGTACGCGCCCATGGGCATAGGCGTGCTCTACGGCAAAAAACGCCTGTTGGAAGCCCTGCCGCCCTACCAGTTCGGCGGCGAGATGATTGCGGAAGTCCACCTGCACGAGAGCACCTATAACCGACTGCCTTTCAAATTCGAAGCCGGTACGCCGGCCGTGGCCGAGGCCATCTGCCTGGCCGAAGCCATCCGCTATATCCAAGCGCTCGGATTTGACACCATACAGACACACGACCGCGCGTTGGTGGAGGCGGCCACGGCCGGGTTGACCGACTTGGGCGGCATCGACCTCTATGCGGCGGACGGCCCCAAATGCGGCGTGGTTTCGTTCAACGTGCAAGGCGCGCACCACTATGACGTCGGCGTGCTTTTAGACCAGATGGGCATTGCCGTCCGGACGGGACACCACTGCGCCCAACCGCTTATGGAAACGCTCGGCATCAGCGGCACCGTCCGCGCCAGCTTTGCCGTTTACAACACGTTGGAAGAAGT
>CAMWIS010000011.1 GCA_947174375.1 uncultured Bacteroidales bacterium | reverse complement strand
CTATTTCCAATAAATGCGGTCGGCCTTGTATTTGTCTTTGGGCTGGTCTTCGCCCGTGGGGTAGCCCACCGGAATGACGCAAAGCGGCAGATGCGTGGTAGGCAACGACAGGGCTTCCTGCACGAACTTGACGCGCTCCCGCACGGGATAAACGCCCGTCCATACCGCGCCCAGGCCCATGGCTTCGGCCGCCAGCAAAATATTCTCGGTGGCCGCCGAGCAGTCCTGCACCCAGTATTCGCGGCCCTCGCCGTCCAGCATATATTCCGCGTTGCCGCAAACGACAATGGCGGCCGAAGCCTGCGCCAGCATCTTGGCGTAGGGCAAGCCGTCCACCAACGTCTGCTTGCCTTCGGGCGTAGCGACGATATAGAACTCCCACGGTTGCGAGTTGCGGGCCGTGGGCGCGGCCATACCGGCCTTGACCAAGGTTTCCAAATCGGCTTTGGACACTTCCTTGCCCTCTACGAAATGACGCACGCTCTTACGGTTGGCGATGTTGGCCAATACGGCTTCCGCCGTGTTCTGACCGTCGGCCTTGCATCCGCTGTTGCAGCAAGCCGTCATACCGGCCGCCACCAAAGCGAGACCGGCCACATACAGGCTGATGACGCCCGTTTTCAAGAAATTTCTTTTCATAATCCGCTATTTTGAGTGGCGGCAAAGATACGAATTTACTTTGATTTGTGTATCTTTGCCCTTATGAAAACTGTAGTAAGCGGGGTTCGCCCCACCGGCAGAATCCACCTGGGCAATTACTTCGGCGCCATGCGCAATTTCGTGCGTATGCAGCACGAGTACGATTGCTATTTCTTTATCGCGGATTACCATTCGCTGACGACGCATCCGAACCCCGAGGCGTTGCGCGCGAACAATTACCATATCCTGGCGCACTACCTCGCCGCGGGCCTCGACCCCGACAAGGCCGTGATTTACACGCAAAGCGACGTGCCCGAAACGGCGGAACTCTATCTGTTCCTGAACATGAACGCCTATTTGGGCGAACTCTCGCGCTGTACGTCGTTCAAGGAGAAGGCGCGGCAAAACCCCGACAACGTGAACGCCGGCCTGCTGACCTACCCCACGCTGATGGCGGCCGACATCCTGCTGCACCGGGCCGACTTCGTGCCCGTGGGCAAAGACCAGGAACAGCATTTGGAAATGACGCGCACGTTCGCGCAACGGTTCAATCACGTCTATCATACCGATTTCTTCAAGGAACCGCAGGCGTTCAACTTCGGCGAGGCCCTGGTCAAGGTGCCCGGTTTGGACGGCAAGGGCAAGATGGGCAAGTCGGAGGGCGAGATGAACGCGATTTATCTGACCGACCCCGACGAGGTCATCCGCAAGAAGGTTATGAAAGCCGTGACCGACAGCGGCCCGACCGAGCCCAACCAGGAGAAGCCGGAAATCATCGCCAACCTGTTCCAACTGCTCCGCATCCTCTCCGCACCGGAAGCCTATACGTTCTTTGACGAACAGTACAACCAATGCCAAATCCGCTACGGCGACCTCAAGAAACAGCTGGCCGAAGACGCCATCCGCTTCGTCGCGCCGCTGCGGGAACGCATCAACGCGCTGTTGGCCGACGAGGAGCTGTTGAAGAAAACCCTGCGGCATGGCGCGGAAAGGGCCCGCGAAAGCGCCGTCAAGACACTGACCGAGGTTCGCCATATCATCGGATTCTAAGTTTATGATCAGCACCGCCAAAATACGGGAACGCGCCGTGCTCGTCGGCCTGGCCACCGACGAAGTCAGCGTGGAGAAAGAGCAGGAATACATCGACGAGCTGGCGTTTTTGGCCGAAACGGCGGAGACGGACGTCGTGCGCACGTTCATTCAGAAGACCGGCTTTCCGCAAGGCAAATTCTATGTAGGGTCGGGCAAATTGCAGGAGATCAAAACCTTTATCGAAGACAACGACATCGACACCGTTATTTTCGACGACGAACTCTCGCCCGCCCAGTTGCGCAACATAGAGGGCGAACTCAAACGCAAGGTCTTAGACCGCACGACCCTGATTTTGGACATCTTCGCGCGGCACGCCCGCACGGCCCACGCGCGGACGCAGGTGGAGCTGGCGCAATACCAATACCTGCTGCCGCGGCTGACCGGCCTTTGGACGCACTTGAGCAAACAGCGCGGCGGCGTGGGGATGCGCGGCCCCGGTGAAAAGGAAATCGAGACCGACCGCCGCGTTATCCGCAATAAAATCAGCCTGCTCAAAGAACGCCTGGCCGAAATCGACAAACAGAAGGCCACGCAGCGCAAACACCGCGAACAGCTCGTGCGCGTGGCGTTGGTGGGCTATACGAACGTGGGCAAGTCGAGCTTGATGAACCTGCTGAGCAAGTCGAACGTCCTGGCCGAAAACAAGCTGTTCGCCACGCTGGACACCACGGTACGCAAGGTCGTCATCAAAAACCTGCCGTTCCTGCTTTCCGATACGGTGGGCTTTATCCGCAAACTGCCGCACCACCTCGTGGAGTCGTTCAAATCCACCTTGGACGAGGTGCGCGAATCGGACATCCTGCTGCACGTGGTCGATATCTCGCATCCCGAATTCGAAGACCAGATGGAAGTGGTGGCGCAGACGCTGAGCGAACTCGGCACGGCCGAAAAGCGCCATATCGTCGTGTTCAACAAGATAGACGCCTATACCTACGAAGAAAAGGAGCCGGACGACCTCAGCCCCGTCACGCCGCGCAACTACAGCCTGGACGACCTCAAAAAGACCTGGATGGGCAAGGCGCATACGCCCTGCTTCTTCGTTTCGGCGCACACCAAGGAGAACATTCCGGCCTTCCGGGAGTTCCTGTACGAAGAAATCAAACGCATCCACCAGACGCGCTATCCCTACGACAAATTCCTATACGACGAGTACACCGAAACGGGCGAAATCGACGGATAAGCCCCACGGACGGCATAAAAAAAAGGCGGCCTTCCGGTCGCCTTTTTTTCGTATCGCACTGCGCTTCTTAATAAACCTTGCCGCGGGCGGTCGAATAGTTTATCTTCAAAGCGTTGGCTTTTCTCAGTTCCACTTTCACATCGGTTACGATGCCCATCTTGACCGTACGGTCAGCCTTGATGGAGGTGGTCAACAACGGGCGGTCCACTTCATCGCGCGACAAACGTTCGGCTTCCACGAAGCCCATGACTTCCGACACGTTGGCCAGCTGATCGTTCAACTGGATACGCGGCTCGGTACCATACTTGCGTGCATCAATCGGAGGTCCTACATAAATGTAGCTCACCAACGACTTCTTTTCCAATTTCTGCACCTCGCTGGCAACCGGCGGCACGATGCGCACGAACAGCGTCGCTTCACGCATCGTCGTAATCACCATGAAGAAGAACAACAACATGAAGATGATGTCCGACATAGAGCCGGTGTTGATTTCCGGCATCTCTTTCTTGCCTCCTTTATTGAACTTTCCCATTATCTCGCTCCTCCTACATTAACGGCCGTGGGTTCCGCTTCCGATATGCTTACCGGAATGGCTTCCTGAATGGCTTTCTGCTGGTCGCCCTTCAAATCGTCGAACTTGGCGCCGAAATATTCCCGCGCCATCTCGTCCCGCAATTCGTGGAACGCAGCGGTCAGCTCATTCTGTACCTTGATATACATTTCATACGAGGTTCCCCGGTCGTTCTTCAAGGAAACGACCCCCTTGGATACCGGTACCTTGCCCAACAACGGCACTTCCTTCATCGTCTTTTCGGACATCTTGCTGTTGTTCGCAGGATTGGCCATGAACTCCTTGGTCATGTTCTTCAACATCGTGATATCGACGTTCTGATCCTGCACACGCAATTCGTCCTTGAACGACACCAGCACCTTGAAAACATTGCGCTGGTGGATTTCAGGCTTCGGGGCATTGGGCGGCAACATGGCCGGCAAACGGCGCGCGATACCCAAGTCCGTATCGATCGATGATGTCAACAAGAAGAATGTCAACAACAGGAACGATATGTCCGACATGGAACCCCCATTGATAGTAGGGCTTTTCTTTCCCATAGTTCTTACTTTTTAAAGAGTTTGGCGACTTCGGCGCCCAACAACGCTACTATCGTGCCGAAGAAAAGGATGTAGAACATCATCATACCGCTTCCGATAAACTTGGAAGCCGTTAAGGACGTTCCCGTCTTTTCCAGGAAGGCCTCGCTTACGTCGGTCGGCGACGAACAGAGGTACGCGATCAGATACACGACCACCAACGCCACAACGGCATACAACGTCGTCTTGGATCTACGGATGTTGTCGATGAACTGCGTGACGGCGAAGTAAAGCAACGCCACCAACGCCACCGCAAACAGCGCGTAGGTCACGAACATGCCTATATTAACTAATGTATTCATTTCAGCGTGTTTTAAAAATGCCCAACGAAACAGGTTCTATCTATCGTTTGGAGGTGAACTTCACCATGATATCCATGAACGAAATGGAAGCGTCCTCCATCGAGTTGACCAAGCTGTCCACTTTCGCGCTCAGATAGTTGTAGAAAGTTTGTACGATGATGGCGACGATAAGACCGAATACCGTGGTCAACAAGGCCACCTTCATACCGCCGGCCACAACCGTCGGGGAGATATCACCGGCCGCTTCGATATCGTCGAACGCCTGTACCATACCGACTACCGTACCCAAGAACCCGAGCATAGGCGCAATCGCGATAACGAAAGCGATCCAGGAGAGGTTCTTTTCGAGACGGCCCATCGCTACGCCACCGTAGGAAACAACGGATTTTTCCATCATTTCCACGCCTTCATCGGCACGCAACAGACCTTGATAGAAAATGCTCGCGACAGGGCCGCGCGTGTTGCGGCATACTTCCTTGGCCGCTTCGATGCCGCCGTTGGCCAGCGCATCTTCAACGCTCTTGAGCAACTTTTCGGTATTCGTCGTGGAAAGGTTCAGATAGATGATTCTTTCGATAATCAACGTCAGACCGATGATGAGCACCAACAGAATCGGGGTCATCCAGCCGGCACCACCCTGAATGAATTTCTCTTTCAAGGCCTGGTGGAAAGTCTTGGATTCCACGGCCAATTCCGTCGCGGCTTCCACGCCTTCTTCCAACGTCGCTTCAACGGCATCTTCCGTCGCTTCGGCTACCGTTTCCTCTTGGGTCGCGGCCGCCGGGGCTTCATCCTGCGCCATTACCCAATTCGACGCGCCAAAGAAGAACATCGCGCCGATCGTGAGCATTCCCATTAATTTTTTCATAACAACTGTAGTTTAAATTTAGGTGAGTAAATTTGTTTGTCTTTGTTTTGGCGGAGAGATAGGGATTCGAACCCTAGAAGCGCTTTTGACGCTTACACACTTTCCAGGCGTGCGCCTTCGACCACTCGGCCATCTCTCCGAAACTCCACATTTACAACGGAATAGCAAATTATTCCGCGTGGCTGTCCTTTTTTAAAGGTTCGCTAAGATACGACATTTTTTTGAATTTACCACTTTCCCCAGTCCGGCAATGCGAACTGCGCCGGATAGCGTGCCGTGACGCCCGCATAGGTCTCCATCAGATAACGGCTGTCGGCCTCGATATCGCCGCTGATTGGCATGGCGCCCACAATGCGGCACTCCTTTTCCTTATAGTCGATATAACCGACATAAACCGGCAGTCGGGCGGCCTGCGCGATGTAGTAAAAGCCTTTTTTCCAATGCGGATTGCGGCGGCGCGTGCCCTCGGGCGTCAAGATGAGCGCCATCCGGTCGTGCGTCTGCAACAGGCGGACGGACTGTTCCACGGCGCGACCGCCTCCCCTGCCGCGTTCCACGGGCAGGCCGCCCAAGGCCTTGAGCAAACCGCCTATCGGGAATCGGAAAAACTCTTTCTTAATCAGGAAGCGCGCCGGCAAGCCCTTCGTCCAAAACGCCAGGCGCCCGATGACGAAGTCCCAATTGCTCGTATGCGGCGCCACAATCAGGACGTAGCGGCGTTCGGGCGGAACGAAGGCCTCCACCCGCCAGCCGAAACAACGCAATATAAAAGCCGCTATCTTTTTCATAATCTTAGAACGGATAACCGATGCCGAAGTTAAACACCAAGTCCTTGCCCACCAGCCGTTCCACAACCCAACGCCGCCCCGTGGGTTCGGCCGGGCTGTAAAGCGGAATCCCCATATCGACGCGGACAATGAAGAAATTGAAGTCGTAGCGCAAGCCGAAGCCCGTGCCGAACGTCATGTCCTTATAGAACTTGTTGAACTCGAAAAGCCCGCCCTCGAATTCGGGGTTGTCTTTCAAGAGCCAGATGTTGCCGGCGTCGAGGAAAACGGCGCCTTTCAGCCCCGCGATAATCGGAAAGCGCTGTTCAAGGTTCAGGATAAGCGTCATATCGCCCAGGCGTTCCATGCGGTAGTTGTTCGGGTTGGAATAGCTACCGGGGCCCACCTGATAGAGCGGCCACGCGCGCAAGGTGGTGCTACCGCCCGCGTAAAAGCTCTTTTCGTAAGGCAGCGACTGGGCGTTGAGATAGCTGTAGCCGACACCCACCAGCACGCGGAACACCAAGGCCGCATCCTTGCCGAACACGAAATGGTGCTTGTAGTCCATATCCATGCGCGCGTACTGCGAGAACGGCAAACCGAACACCTGATACTGGCCGTTCGCGTTTTGCTTGGCGCCCACGGCCTTCGCAATGCCGTAGAGCAGGTTGCCGGCCGTTTCGGCGTTGAAACGGAAGAAGTTGAAGTCGGTGGTGACGCCCGGCTTTTGGTCGCTGTAAACCAACTGATACCGCCAGTCGAAAATGAAATGGTCTTCGTACTGGTATTTCAAGCGCAGGTTGCTCGTACTCAGCGCGTCCAGGTTCTCCTGGAACCACGGGCTCACGCGCAGCATCTGCACGGTGTTGATTTCGATGGGGTTGAACGTCTGCGAGAACCGCCCTTTCCGCCAATTATAGCCCCAAGTGGCCAAAAAGATACCGCGGGCGTATTCCACCTTGTCTTGATAACTGTAACTGAGCGATATCGTGCTCTTGGTGCGGAACGCCTTCGCGCGGCGTTCCAACGAGAGCGGCGCCAGCAAGGTGGGGAAATCGATGCTGACCTCGCCCTTGATCTCGAACGTATTGAGGAAACTGCGGTTGCGGTCGTTGTCGAACGTGGACTGCAATTCGTACATCCCCCTCAGGCGGATGTTCAGGATTTCGCCGCCGCGGAACAGGTTGCGGTCTTGGAACGTGACATTGGCGGCCACGCCCGGCATGAAGCCCGAAGAGGTCGTCAACTCGGCCTCGGTACTCAAGCCGAATTTCTTGCTTTCCACCAAGTCGATGCGGCATTCCAGCTTGTTGTTCTCTTCGTAGGACAGCGTGGAATCGTAAGCCTTTTCGGAGATGCGGATGTCGGTATAGCCGAAAATGCGCAAGTCGTTCAGGTTTTCGTAGGAACGCGACACCTCGGCGGCCCGGAACAAATCGCCCTCGGCCAAAAACGTCTTCTGTACGAGCGTGGACGGCTTGACCTTGGGTTTATGGCGGCGCGTCTCCATCTGATCCGTTATGACGAGATAGTAGGGCGGCCCCTCCCGGCGGCGACGGCCCCGCCCATAGGTATCGCGGTAAACCAACGTATCGACGGCGGGCACGCGCAGGGCGTCGGGCGCCGACACGCGCGGCTGGAAATACACGTCGTCGATATAGTATTTCTTATGCGGCAGATACAGGTAACGCCCCAGGCTGTCGGTTTCGGCCGACTGCACGCGGCGCAGGTTCAGCGTCACGTCCATTTCGTGGTCGCCCAACGCGCTGTCAACCCTGTAAGATATATACTCTTTGTTGAAGGCGTAATAGCCCTCGTTCCGCAGGATGCCGGTAATGCGTTCGCGCTCCTTGTCAAGCGTCTCCACATCGTAAATCTGCCCCACTTCGATGAGCGAGGGCTGCGGATTCTCCGCCAGGACGGCGGCCACGCTGTCGTCACGGATAACGCTGGTAAACGAACGCAGGCGGTAGGGCTCGTTCAGCACCGCCTTATAACGTACCTTGACCTTGCGCTCCTGCTTGCCGACATGTTTGACTTCCACCGAGAAATCGGGCTCGAAATAGCCCTTGTTGCCCAAATAACGGCGCATACGGTCCAACGACTGGTCGATGGAAAGGCTGTCGAAGGCCACGGGCGGTTCGCCGTTTTCGCGCAGCTTGCGGTTCCACCAGTTGTTGACGGAGTCTTTCGCGCTGCTGTACAGTCCCAATTTGATGCGGATGCCGAGAAAACGGCTGTTGGGTTCCTGCGTGATGAGGCCGGTCAGGTTCTTGGGCGCAATCCGCTTGTCTTTGGCGCGTTTGCCGGCTTCCTGCTCTATCTTGACGCGGTTGGATATCAACAGACTCTCGTCTTCCGGCAGTTTCCGGAGCCCCGAACAGGACGTCAGGAGTAATGCCGACAAGAGCAACAAGCCATATTTATATCGTCCAACCATCTTTTTTTTATGCTATGCCGTCCAGTCTTCCGCCACCGGGAACTTTTGCCGGTAGGCGGCCAAAGCCTGCCATTCCAAGGCCACGCAGACCGCTTCCTCGCGGTCGCCCCCCTGCCAAAGCACCCGGCCTTTGGGGCTTACCGCCATCGAACAACCGCCATGCGCCAAGCCTTGCGCATCCTCGCCCACGCGGTTGACGCCGAGCGCATAGGCCATGTTCTCCACGGCCCGCGCCTGCAACAAGAGCCGCCAATGCGCGATGCGGGCGGTCGGCCACGAAGCGGGAAACAAGGCCACGTCGTAAGCGTAACCGGTGCCCGAAGCGGCGCGCACGAGCCGGTTGCGGCAATAGTCCGGAAAACGCAAATCGTAACAGATGTTGGGCATCACGCGCCAACCCGCTATCTCCACCGGCTCGTGCGGCGCGCCGGGCGCGTAGTCGCGCTTTTCCGTACCCAGGCCGAAAAGATGCCGTTTGTCGTAATGGGCCTCACTGCCGTCGGGACGCACCCACCACAGCCGGTTCACCGCGCGCCCCGCGCCGTCGCGCGTCGCCGTCGTGCCGACGACGACCGCGCCGCTTCGGGCCGCCACCGTCCGCATCCACCGCAACACCGCATCGCCGGCCGGCAGGGCCTCCTGCAACGGCAAGCCGAAACCGGTGGCGAACATCTCCGGCAGCACGACCAGGTCGGGCCGCTCCGCCGCCGCGTCCGTCAACGGACGCAACAACCGCTCCGCCGCCGCGCAACTCGCGCCGGCGTCGCCCCAGGCGGGACAGGTCTGCAACAGGGCCACGTGCAAGACGGGCTTCGGATTCCGTTCCATTACAACCGATTTTCACGAAAAAAAGCGACATCGCAGACCGTCTCCGGCCCCCGACATCGCTTTTCGCTATACGTTGTCCGTCACACAGACGATTACAACTTCTCCAATTGAACCGTAAAGTGACGCATCAGTTCGGCTTCCCAAACAATCTTGACACCGCGTTTGATTTGGTCGCGACGGTCAAACACGTTCTTCATGGCCACGGCAATCACGTCCATGTGGTTGTTGGTATATACACGACGCGGGATGCAGAGACGGAGCAGGTCGAGGCCGCCGAAACGGTTTTCACGCGTAACGGGGTCGCGGTCGGCCAAGATGTAACCGATTTCGCAACCGCGGATACCGGCTTCCAAATAGAGCTCGGTGGTAAGCGTCTGGGCCGGGAATTCTTCCTTGGGCACCTGGGTAAGGATACGGGTGGCATCTACGAAGATGGCGTGACCACCGACGGGACGCTGGTAGGGAATGCCGAATTCGTCGAAGCGTTTGGCCAGGTATTCCACCTGTTTGATACGGGTTTCGAGGTTGTCGAACTCGGTGTTTTCGTCCAAACCGACCGCCAGGGCGTCCATATCACGGCCGTTCATACCGCCGTAGGTAAGGTAGCCTTCGAAAGGAATGCAGAAGCACTTGGCGCCTTCGTACCAGTCTTCGTGACGGGTGGCGATGAAACCGCCCATGTTCACGATACCGTCTTTCTTGGCCGACATGGTCATGGCATCGGCCAACGAATAGATTTCCTTTACGATTTCCTTAATCGTCTTGTTTTCGTAGCCTTTTTCACGGGTTTTGATGAAGTAGGCGTTTTCGGCAAAACGGGCGGAGTCGAGGATGAGGCGTTTCTTGTATTTGTCGGCGATGGCCCTTACTTCGCGCAGGTTCTGCATCGAAACGGGCTGGCCGCCGGCGGTGTTGTTGGTAATGGTAACGATGATGAAAGGCACCTTGTCGGCGCTTTCAGCCAACACCTTTTCCAATTTCTTGGGATCTACGTTGCCCTTGAAGGGAAGTTCGAGCTGGGTGTCCTTGGCTTCGTCGATCGTGCAGTCAACGGCGGTAGCCTTGCGGCTTTCGATGTGACCCTTGGTGGTGTCGAAGTGCGAGTTGCCGGGAACGATGGCACCGGGTTTTACCAAGTGGCTGAACAATACGTTTTCGGCGGCACGGCCCTGGTGGGTCGGGATCACATACTCAAAGCCCGTGAGGCGGGTGATGGTGTCTTTGAGGCGGAAGAAGGACGAGGCGCCGGCATAGCTTTCGTCGCCCATCATCATGGCCGCCCATTGACGGTCGCTCATCGAACCGGTACCGGAGTCGGTGATGCAGTCGATGTAAACTTGTTCGGATTTGAGTTGGAACACATTGTAGTGTGCGTCCTTGAGCCATTTTTCACGCTGTTCGCGCGTGCTTTTGCGGATAGGCTCCACCATCTTGATTTTCCAAGATTCTGCGAAAGGTAATTCCATAGTATTGTGTTTTTAATTTTTTCCCGAAAAAACAAACTGCCTACAAAGTTAATACAAATTATTTTAATAACCGAATTTTTCCCTAATTTTGCGACCATGAAAAACCGACGCATCCTTATCATTTATACGGGCGGCACCATCGGCATGGTGCAGGATCCCGAAACCGGCAGCCTGTCGCCTTTCGACTTCCAGAACCTCATAGAGGCCGTGCCCGGCCTGTCGTCCATAGGGGCCGACATCGAAGCCTACTGCTTCGAGCACCTCATCGACTCGTCGGACATGGGGCCGGACGGCTGGATTCACATCGCGCAGGTCATCGAAAAGCGCTATGCCGACTTCGACGGCTTTGTCGTGCTGCACGGCACCGATACGATGGCCTACACGGCTTCCGCCCTGAGTTTCATGTTGGAGAACCTCGACAAACCGGTTATCCTGACGGGCTCTCAACTGCCCATCGGCGTATTGCGGAGCGACGGCAAGGACAACCTCATCAACGCGCTTGAAATGGCCGCCGCCACGGACGAAAACGGGCAGGCCCTGCTGCGGGAAGTGGCCGTCGTGTTCGGCAGCCGGCTGTTCCGCGGCAACCGCATCACCAAATTCAGCGCGGAGAGTTTCAGCGCGTTCGTGTCGGCCAATTTCCCGCCGCTGGCGCAGTCGGGCGTCCATATCAAATGGTCTTGCCCCGCCCCCGCCGCCCCCAAGGCGGAGAACAAGCGGCTTATCGCGCATACTGACTTGGAAGTCAACGTACTTATCGTTAAGGTACATCCGGGCATGAGCGCCGAAGCCCTGGGCCTGATTTTGAACACGCCGGGGCTGAAAGGCGTGGTGCTGGGCACCTACGGTTCGGGCAACGCGCCCACCTCCCCCGCTTTCGCGCAGACGCTGGCGGACGCCGTACAACGCGGCATCGCCATCCTCAACGTGACGCAATGCACCGAAGGCGCCGTGGAAATGGGCAAATACGCCGCGAGCAACCCGCTGAAAGCCGCGGGCGTGGTGAGCGGCTACGACATGACGACCGAAGCCGCCGTCACGAAAATGATGTACGTGCTGGGGCTGCGCCGTCCGTTCGAGGAAACCCGCCGTTTGCTGAGCACGCCCCTGCGCGGTGAAATGACGGTCTAAATCCGCCGTCTTGCTTTTGCGCCTATTTTAACGTATCTTTGTCGGCTTATTGGATTCCGTCCAAGACGGTTTCCCGCTGTTGAATTGGAAATATTAATTACTTAAAGTTATGCAAAATAAGGGAGTTATTAAATTTTTCGCATGGACGCTTGCGATAATTTGCCTTTATCAGCTTTCGTTTACGTTCTTCGCGCGGCGGATGGACAAAAAGGCCATGGTTTACGCCACGGCGCCGGAAGCGGTGGCGCAGGCCAAAACCCTGGCGATGGGCGACGTGCTGAAAGAGAAGTACTATCTGGATTCCATTTCCCGCACCCGCGAGGAATATTTCAAGGATTCCGTAGGCAACGAAGTCATCTACAACATTCTGATCCGCAAATACACCTATAAGGAATGTAAGGCGCGCGAGCTGAACCTCGGCTTGGACTTGCGGGGCGGTATGAACGTATTGATGGAGGTTTCGACGGCCGATGTCGTAAGAGCCCTTTCCGGCTACAGCACCGACACGTTGTTCAACCGCGTCATGACGGCGGCCATCGAACGCAACCGCATCGAACCGAACAGCAACTTCGTCAGCATCTTCGAAACGGTGTGGAACGAAATGGACCCGAACGCGCAGATGGCGTCCATTTTCAGCTTCGAAATGAAATCGGTGAACGCCAATTCGTCCAACAGCGCCGTTATCGCGGCCATCCGGGAAGAGACCGAAGGCGCGTTCGACCGTACGTATCAAATCCTGCGTCAACGTATCGACAAATTCGGTGTGGCGCAGCCCAACATTCAGAAACTCGGTTCGACCGAACGTATCTTGATTGAGTTGCCGGGCGTCAAGGAACCGGAACGCGTGCGCAAACTGCTCCAGGGTACGGCCCAGTTGGAATTTTGGGAAACCTATGAATTTGCCGAACTCGCGCCGGCCTTGCAGGCGGCCAACGAATACCTGGCTTCGGTAGAGAAGGTACAGGGCGAAGAGTTGGTGGAAAGCGCCATCGAACCCATCGCCGAACCGACGCCGGCCCAGCCCGCGCTGACCGACGGCGAAGCGGACAACGTAGCCGATTTGGCGGCCGAATTGACGGCCGACGCATCCGAAGACTCGCTGTTCAACGAATTGGCGGCCGGCAACACGGACAACGCCGAACAATTCGACAACGAAACCTGGCGGGCCGAAAACCCGCTGTTCGCGGTCTTGATTCCTTCGCTCTACCAAGGCGACGAAAGCCGTAGAGGTCCGGTCGTAGGCTACGCGATGGCCAAAGACATGAAGCGCGTGGATCAGCTGCTGGAACTCTGCCAAAGACAGTTCCCGCGCAACGTCAAATTCGTATGGTCGGTCAAACCGATTCAGCCGAATACCGATATTTACGCGCTCATCGCGCTGAAAGTGACGACGCGTGACGGCCGCGCCCCCCTGGGCGGCGACGCCATCACCGACGCGCGTCAGGACTACGACCAGACGGGCGGCGTGGAAATCAGCATGTCGATGAACACCGAAGGCGCGCGCATCTGGAAGAACATGACGGGCAACAACGTGGGCCGTTCCATCGCCATCGTCATGGACAACGCGGCTTATTCGTGGCCGACCGTCAACGGTGAAATCCCCGGCGGCCGTTCCTCGATTACGGGCGGCTTTACCGTAGAAGAAGGCAAGGACTTGGCCAATATCCTCAAAGCGGGTAAACTGCCCGCCCCCGCCACGATCGTACAGGAATCGGTCGTAGGCCCGTCCTTGGGTCAGGAATCCATCCGCAACAGTATGTTGTCGTTTATCCTGGCCTTTATCATGGTACTGATTTATATGTTGATTTTCTACAACAAGGGCGGTTTGGTAGCCAATATCGCGCTGTTGGTCAACCTGTTCTTCATGTTCGGCGTGCTGACCTCGCTCGGTGCGGTCTTGACGTTGCCCGGTATCGCGGGTATCGTGCTGACGCTCGGTATGGCCGTGGACGCCAACGTTATCATCTACGAACGTATCAAAGAGGAACTGCGTGCGGGCAAGAGCCTGCGCATGGCGGTGGACGACGGTTACAAGAACGCTTACTCGGCCATCATCGACGGTAACGTCACGACCTTGATCACGGGTATCGTGTTGCTCTACTTCGGCACGGGCCCCATCCAAGGCTTCGCCACGACGCTCTGCATCGGTATCCTGACCTCCATGTTCACGGCCATCTTCATCTCGCGCCTCATCTTCACGAGATGGTTGTCGAAGAACAAGACGATCCGTTTCTCCAACAAATTCTCCGAAAACTTCCTGGCGCATACGAAGATTGACTTCATCGGCAAACGGAAATTCTCCTACATTATTTCCGGCGCTTTGGTGCTCATCAGCATCGTTTCGCTCTGCACGAGAGGCCTGAGCCTGGGTATCGACTTCAGCGGCGGCCGCACGTATGTGGTCCGCTTCGACCAGGTGGTGCCGACGAATGACCTGCGCGCCAGCCTGACGGACGCTTTCGACGGCGACGCGCCCGAAGTCAAGACGTTCGGCCCGTCGAACCAGGTTAAAATCACGACGAAATATAAGGTGAACGAAACCGGCGGCGAGGTGGACAACGACATCGAAGCCCGTCTGTACAACGGTTGCCAGCCATTCTTCCTCGACGACATCACGATGGAGGAATTCAAGTCGGAACAGAGCGACAAGATGCTCGGTAAGTTGAGCTCGGAAGTCGTAGGGCCTACCGTGGCCTCCGATATCACGCGCTCGGCCTTCATCGCCGTTATCGTGGCCCTGCTCTTTATCTTCGCCTATATCGCCGTTCGGTTCAAACGTTGGCAGTTCGGTTTGAGCTGTCTCATCGGCCTGACCCACAACACGGTGATTTCCATCGGTCTGTTCTCGTTGCTCTACGGCATCCTGCCGTTCTCGTTGGACATCGACCAGGCGTTTATCGCGGCCATCCTGACGATTATCGGTTACTCGGTCAACGACACCGTCGTTATCTTCGACCGTATCCGTGAGAATATGCAGTTGGCGCCCAAGCACCCGTTGTTGAACAACATGAACGCGGCCATCAACGCCACGTTGTCGCGTACGATCAACACCTCCGGCACGACTTTGGTCACGCTGTTGATGATCTTCATCTTCGGCGGCGAGGTTATCCGGGGCTTCACGTTCTCGATTCTCTGCGGTGTGCTCATCGGTACCTACGCCTCCATCTTCGTGGCGGCGCCGACGGCCTACGACCTGCTGACGCGCAAACAGCGCAAACTGGATGCGAAGAACGCCAAGTAAACCTTGAACGCATTTTAACGACGGACGGCTCGACGACGGGCCGTCCGTTTTTTTTTGCCGCTTTTTTTTCGTAACTTAGCCCCGTCTTAAATCCGTATGCCCTTTATGAAGCACCCTTTGGTCATAGGTTTCCTTGCGACGCTCTGTCTGTGGACGTTCGGCGCCGCCACGCCGGCGGCAGCCCAAAAGCGGCAGATTCAGAAGGCGGATACGGCATTTACCTATCATTCGTATTACAAAGCCCAGGCCTTGTATCAAAAGGCTTTCTCCAAACTCAAGAAAGCCGACAAGACCGAAAAAGACCGCTTGCTGTTCCAGATTGCCGAATGCTACCGGCTCGCCGGCCAGTGCAAACCCGCGGCTTCCCAATACAAACGCGCCATCCGTGCGAAATACTATATGTACGAGCCCAAGGTGTTCCTCTATTTGGCGCAACTGCAACTGAACCTCGGCGACTTCGCGGGCGCGTACGAGAACTTCGACGCCTATCTGGACTTCATTCCCGACGACAGCACGGCCATCGCGGGACGGGCGGCCGCGCAACGCATCGAGGAAGCCATGCAGAACATCACGCGCTACGAAATAGAGAACGTCAAGAAGCTCAACAGCCGCGAGGGGGACTGGACGCCGCGTTTCTACACGCAGGAAGGCGACGTCATCGCGTTCACCTCCACGCGGGAGGGCGTAACCGGCAAGAAACTCGACCCGTGGAGCGGACAGCGTTTTTCGGACATATGGGTCGCGAAAATGGACGCCAAGGGCGAATGGAGCACGCCCGAACGTTTGGATCAGAACGAAGTGACGAGCACGGCCCTCAATGAAAGCGACGCCGCCTTTTGTCAGAACGGCGGCACGATGTACTACACCTATTGCTACAACACGAAAAAGAAACGCAACCGCTGCATCATCCGTACCTCCACGTTCGACGGCACGGCCTGGAGCGAGCCCGAAGACGTGGACTTCGGCGGCGACACGGTGGCCGACTTCATCCACCCGTTCGCGACCGAAGACGGCGGCACGCTCTTTTTCGCCAGCAACCGCGAAGGCGGCGAAGGCGACCTGGATATTTGGTACGCCAAAGGCAGCGGCAGCGCGTTCGGCGAGCCCGTCAACCTAGGCCCACACGTCAATTCGTGCGACAAAGAGGCCTATCCGTTTTTGCGGAACGACACGCTGTTGTATTTCGCCTCCACGGGGCACAACAGCCTGGGCGGCTACGACATCTTCAAGGCGACGCGCCAAGGGGACGTGTTTACGGATGTGGAGAACCTCGGCTACCCCATCAATACGAACGCCGACGACTTCGGCATCTGCTTCCTGCCCGGCCTCAACAAAGGAATGTTCGCGTCCAGCCGGGCGGAGGGACGCGGCTGCGACGACCTCTATTCGTTCTATCTGCCCGACATCATCTTCACGCTTTCGGGCACCGTGCGCAACGATGACAATATGCAACCCATCGCCGATGCGGAAATCAACCTCTCCGGCTCGGACGGCATGATTATCCGCACGCTGACGAACGCCAAAGGCTTTTACCGTTTCGACAATCAACAAATCCAGCCGCAGACGACCTATCAGCTGACCGTCGAGAAAAAGGACTTCTTGGGCGCGGAAGCGACCGAAACCACGGTGGGGCTCATTGCCAGCACCGACCTCGTGCGCGACTTCGCGCTGTCTAAAATCCCGCAGGGGCCGGTCGTATTGCCGGAAATCCTTTACGACCTCGGCCGCTGGGAACTCAAACCGCAATACGAAGACTCGCTGTTCGACCTGATTCTGCTGTTGGAGAAGAACCCGCGCCTGGTCATCGAACTGGCGTCGCATACCGACGTGCGGCCGATTGCCATGGGCAACGACTCGCTGTCGCAACTGCGCGCGCAGTCGGTGGTGGATTACCTGATTACGCGCGGCATCCACCCGCAACGCCTCGTGGCCAAGGGCTACGGCGCCCAAGCGCCCCGCCAGCTGACCACGCCCCTGACCTCGGCCTACGGCGGCGAGACCTTCGTATTTGAAGCCGGTACCGTACTGACGCCGGAATATATCGACTCGCTGCCCGACCGCAACCAACGGGAGGCGGCGCACCAACTGAACCGGCGCACGGAATTCAGCGTACTGCGCGACGACTTTATCCCGACGGGTGATGACGAGACGGGCAACGCCATCGGCTTGGGCAACCTGCTGCAAGACCGCAGCGTGCCGTTCCAGAAGAATCCGAACGGACTGCCCGAATTTACGGTGATTGTGAACGGGACGGGTATGCAGGCCGTGCTGAACGAGAAGGCCAAACTGCCGCAAATCAGCACCGAGGCCGTCATGCGGCTGCTACAACTCGACAAACTTGGCAAAAAACATTTCAAGGACGGCGCCGCGGCCTTTGACGAAAACGGCGAAGTGCTGCCGAACAAACGCGTCAGCATACAGGAAATAAAAGTGGGCCGCTTCTATATCGACCGCACGGAATTCGTGACGGTGGAAGAACTGCCGGCCGACCTGTTGCTCACGCGCCCCGCCTTGAAAAAGGCCGGCGACTATACGGTGGACGCGGAAGAAGGCCGCATCCGGTTCCAATAAACGAAACTTAAACCATACCCAATATGAACGACGCCAACAAATACGAACAGCGGGGCGTTTCCTCCGCCAAGAACGAGGTGAAGACCGCCATCAAGAACCTGAGCAAAGGGCTCTACCCCAAAGCGTTCTGCAAGGTCATCCCCGATGTGCTGAACGATAACAAAAAGAGCCTGTTCGGTCCGTCTTACTGCAACATCATGCACGCGGACGGCGCCGGCACGAAGGCCGTGTTGGCTTACCTGTACTGGAAAGAGACGGGCGACCTCTCGGTTTGGAAAGGCATCGCGCAGGACGCCATCGTCATGAACACCGACGACCTGATTTGCGCCGGCGCCACCACCAACATGGTGCTGACCTCGACGATCGGCCGCAATAAATTCCGCATTCCGGGCGAAGTCATCGCCGCCATTATCGAAGGGACGCAGGAGTTCTGCGACCTGATGGCCAAGGAGCGCATCGACATCACGTTTGCGGGCGGCGAAACGGCCGACATGGGCGACAGCATCCGCACGATCGTGGTGGATTCGACCGTCAGCACGCGCCTGAAACGCAGCGACGTCATCACGGGCGACCGCATCCAGCCCGGCGACCTGGTCATCGGCCTGGCGTCGGCCGGACAGACCAAATACGAACACGCCTATTGCAGCGGTATCGGCAGCAACGGCCTGACCTCGGCGCGTCATGACGTGCTCTGCAAGGATTATGCGGCCAAATACCCGGAATCTTACGACGACCAAGTGGATGCCTCGCTGATTTACAGCGGCGACAAGCATCTGACCGATGCCACGGAAGTGCCCGGCATGAACGTGGGCCAACTGTTGCTCTCGCCCACCCGTACCTACGCGCCCGTCATGAAGACGGTGTTGGAAAGCTTCCGCCCGTCGGTGCACGGCATCATCCATTGCAGCGGGGGCGCTCAGACCAAGGTACTCAACTTTATCGGCGACAACATCCACGTGGTCAAGGACAACCTGTTCAAGACCCCGCCCGTCTTCACGATGATTCAGGCCTCCTCGCAGACGCCTTGGGAAGAAATGTACAAGGTGTTCAACATGGGCCACCGCATGGAACTCTACGTTAAGGAGAACATCGCCGACGACATCATCAAGATAGCCCGCTACTACGACCTCGACGCGCAGGTCATCGGGCGGTGCGAAGCCGGCAGCCGCAAACAGGTGACGGTCAAGGGCGAACACGGCACTTATACCTACTAAGGTTACCGCTTAAAACAGCCTGCCATACGGTTGGAGAAGCACCGGAACCGGGATATTCCGTCCCGATTTCGGTGTTTTTCTTTTGCACAACACCAATTATTTATCTATCAAAAAGTTACAATAGTTCCTAACCGTTTTTGAAGGCAGGGTTCGGTAAGATTGCCCGCAATTTTTCTATGGTTTTGGTTATTTTTGCATTTTAGTAAAATCCCGTATTAGGGCTATATAGCAATTATGAGACACCTGACCGCTTACATCGGCCTAATTTTGCTGCTTGGCATGACCGGCTTTACCACCGCGCAGGCCCAAAAGACCTACACGATTTCCGGTATCGTGACGGACGCCGCCAACAAAGAGACGTTGCCGCAGGCGCATATCATGATAGACGGGAAAAGCGGCGTGGGCGCCGTGACCGACTTCGACGGCCGTTATACGCTGACCGTATCCCAGCCCGAAGTGACGCTGATTTATCACTATATCGGCTACGACGTGCAGCGGCAACAGGTCAGTTTCAAACCCGGCGAGACCCAAAAGGAAGTTTCCGTCGCGCTCCGCATGAAGGCTACGGAACTGAGGGCCGTGAAGGTGGTGGGCACGCGCTATACAGCCGATGCCAAAACGTCGATTCAGACGCTGGAGGTCGTAGGACTCAAGGAGTTGGAAAAGAAAAACGCGACGACGCTCGACAAGGCGCTGAGCAATGTGGCCGGCTTGGCCATCGTGGATAACGAGCCGCAGATGCGCGGCGGCAGCGGTTTCAGCTCCGGTATGGGCAGCCGCGTGGGGATGCTGTTGGACGAAATGCCTATTTTGCGCGCCGACGCCGGACGTCCCACCTGGAACCTGATTCCGATGGAAGACGTGGCGCAGGTGGAGGTACTTAAAGGCGCCTCGTCCGTGCTGTTCGGCTCGGCCGCCATCAACGGCGCCATCAACGTGCGCACGGCCTATGCCAAAGCCGACCCCGAAACCAAGGCCAAACTGCATATCGGTGCCTACAGCAAGCCCAAACAGAAAGACCTGGCCCCCTGGACCAAAAACCTGCCGCTCGTCTATGGCGCCAGCCTTTCGCACGCCCGGCGCATCGGTAAGAAATTCGACCTGACGCTGGCGGCGGAATTCGAGAACAACGACGGTTATCGTGGCCCCGGCAGCGCGCCATCCACGGGCCCCGACAAGAAAAACGAACTCGTACGGCAGGAAATGCGCGTGCGCGCCAACACGGGGATGCAATACCGCATCAACGAGCAGTGGACGGTGGCGTTGAACGGCAACTTCATGTATTCCGACAACGAGATGTATAACTTCTGGTACAACGCCGACGAGGGCATCTATTACTCCTACCCCGGCTCGTTGACCCACTTCAAGGATTACATCTTCTTCATCGACCCGCACGTCAAGTACGTGCACCCGAACGGCGGCACCCATACGTTCGACTCGCGCGTGTTCTACTCCGACAACTACGCCATCGACATGCCGGCCGACGTGCTGGGGCAGGATGCGTTCTCGCGCAGTGTATATAACGCCTATCAATACAAAAAGACGTTCAAAAAAGCCGGCGACCTGTCGTTGGCCACGGGCGCGACCAACCAGTTCACGTATTCGTTCGGCGAAGTCTTTTCCGGCAGTTTGGAAAACTTCGGCGAAGGCCACCATACGGGCGACAACTTCGCGTTGTTCGCGTTGTTGAGCAAGAAATTCTTTGACGAGAGCCTGGGCATCGAATTCGGTGGCCGTTGGGAGCTCTGCATGGTGGATGAATGGATGGAAAATTCGCCGGTCTTCCAACTCGGCCTCAACTACGAACTCAAGAAATCGCATACGTTCTTCCGCGGCTCCATCGGCCAGGGCTACCGCGCCGCGACGATAGGCGAGAAATTCATCATCACGAAGGTGGGGATGTTCGGCTT